>JAPLAT010000184.1 GCA_026393175.1 Pseudonocardiales bacterium | reverse complement strand
GAGCGCGGCGTCGTCGACGAGCCCGTCCGCCGCGGCCCGGACCGCGCGCCTGCCGCGGGTCTGGGGCTCGCCGCGCCCGTCCGTGCCGATCCGCAGGAGCTCCGCCGCGACGCCCGCGCCGCGCCGGGCCACCGCCACCGGGCGCCACGCCAGCGACCACCCCAGCCGCACCGCGGGCCCGATCACGCCGACTCCTCGCGCACGTCCTCGCCGTCGTCGGCCCGGGGGCGCACGACGGGCCGCGCGGCGGACCCGGTCACGGACCCGGTCGCGGGCTCGGCCGAGGCCAGCGCCCGCAGCCGCTCCATGCGGCGCGGGGCGGGCACCGGGCGGCTCGGCCAGGCGTCCTCCACCGCGTTGTTGAGGTGCGCCCCCAGCACGACCGAGAGCCCGAGCAGGAAGCCGAACAGCAGGAACGCGATGGGCGTCGCCAGCGCGCCGTAGGTGTAGCCGGTGCTCGTGAGCACGGCGATGTAGACGCGCAGCCCGGTGGCGGACGCCACGAACACGACCATCGCGAGCAGCGCGCCGGGCAGCAGCCTGCGGAAGGGCAGTGTGTGCGGCAGGGCCAGCCGGTAGAGCGCTGTGAGGATGGCCACCGTCACCAGCCCGACGGCCGGGTAGTACAGCGCCGCGATCAGCGTGGTGACCCCGGCCTGCCAGGTGGCGGGCAGCAGCGCGGTGAGCAGCTCGGGGCCCAGCGCGATCACCGGCAGCGTGAAGATCGCCAGGACCAGCGCCACGAGGTAGACCAGCAGGGAGAAGATCCGCTGCCACACCGGGTGCCGGACGAGCTTCTGCCCGTGCGCCTCGGTGATCGAGTCCACCAGCGACGCGACGGCCGACGACCCGGCCCACAGCGCGATCACGAACCCGACGGAGACGACGTCGGCCCGGCCGGTGCCGAGGATGCTCGCCGCCGTCGGGGCGATGATCTCGTCGACGACCTCGGGGGTGAACACCTGCCGGGTGAAGGTGACGATGCCCTCCTCCACCACCCGGACGGTGTCGGGCCCGAACCACTCGCCGACGTAGCCGAGCGAGCCGAGCAGGGCGAGGAACAGCGGGGGCAGCGAGAGCGCCTGCCAGAACGCGGCCTGCGCGGAGTGCGAGAAGATGTCCTGGTCCCACGCGTTGCCGAGCGTGCGGCCGACGACCCGGGGCACGGTGGCACGGGGCCCGGCGGGCCGCGGCTGTGCGGTCGTCGCGTCGTCCATGGTGGGTACAGGATGGACCACGGGTCCGGGTCCGTCCGGCCGTGGCGGGTCGTGGCGCGCCGGCCGATGCCGCCCCGTTACCCTGGGCGCACCCCGACCGGCGCCGCGCAGGCGCCCACCCCCGCGCCGCCGCGGGCCCCCCGGCAGTCGTCCACAGGGAGTCGTGTGTCCCCGGCACCGCACCGTGCAGCAGCACCTCAGGGGGCAGCCCCGTCGGCCGTCCCGTCCCGCCCGCTCCGCGCCTGGCAGCGCACCGCGCTGGCCCGCTACCTGGCCGCGGGACCCCGGGACTTCCTCGCCGTCGCGACCCCGGGCGCGGGCAAGACGGCGTTCGCGCTGCGCGTCGCGGCCGAGCTGCTGGCCGACCGGACGATCACCCACCTCACCGTCGTCGCCCCCACCGAGCACCTGAAGTACCAGTGGGCGGAGTCCGCGGCGGCGGTCGGGATCGCGCTGGACCCCGAGTTCCGCAACTCCGCGGGCGGCACCTCGTCGGACTACACGGGCATCGCCGTCACCTACGCGGGCGTGGCGGCCCACCCGCTGCTGCACCGGGCGCGCACGGAGAACCGGCGCACGCTCGTCGTCCTCGACGAGGTGCACCACGCGGGCGACGCCCGCTCCTGGGGCGACGCGGTCAAGGAGGCGTTCGACCCCGCGACGCGCCGCCTCACCCTCACCGGGACCCCGTTCCGCAGCGACGACAACCCGATCCCGTTCGTCGACTACGTGCCCGACGCCGAGGGCGCGCTGCGCAGCCGCGCCGACCACGCCTACGGCTACGCCGAGGCGCTCGCCGACGGCGTGGTCCGGCCGGTGGTGTTCCTCGCCTACTCGGGCGTGTCGAGCTGGCGCACCAGCGCCGGCGAGGAGATGACCGCGCGGCTGGGCGAGCCGCTGACCGCCGAGCAGACGGCGCGGGCCTGGCGCACCGCGCTCGACCCGGGCGGCGAGTGGATCCCGGCCGTGCTGGCCGCGGCCGACCGCAGGCTCACCAGCCACCGCGTCGGCGGCATGCCCGACGCGGGCGGCCTCGTCATCGCCTCGGACCAGACGACGGCGCGCGCGTACGCGGCGATCCTGGCCGAGGTGACGGGCCGGGCGCCGGTGGTGGTGCTGTCCGACGAGGCCGGCTCCTCGGAGCGGATCGCCCGCTTCGCGGCGTCGGACGACCGGTGGATGGTCGCGGTCCGCATGGTGTCCGAGGGCGTCGACGTCCCGCGGCTCGCCGTGGGCGTCTACGCGACGAGCGCGTCCACGCCGCTGTTCTTCGCGCAGGCGATCGGCCGGTTCGTGCGGTCCCGGCGTCCGGGGGAGACGGCCTCGGTCTTCGTGCCCAGCGTGCCCGTCCTGCTGGGGCTGGCGAGCGAGCTGGAGGCCCAGCGCGACCACGTCCTGGGCAAGCCGCACCGGGCCGAGGAGCAGTGGAACGACGAGGAGCTCGCGGCGGCGAACCGGCAGGAGGACGAGCCGGGGGAGGACGAGCCCTCGTTCACCGCGCTGGGGGCGAACGCCGAGCTCGACCAGCTGATCTACGAGGGCACCTCGTTCTCCGCCGACGAGGAGGACTACCTGGGCCTGCCCGGCCTGCTGGAGCCCGAGCAGGTCCGCACGCTCCTGGCCCAGCGCCAGAGCGAGTGGCTGACCCGCTCGGGGCGGCGCGCGCCCGCCGTCCCGGCCACCCCGGCCGCGCCGGCCGGCCCGCCCGCCGAGCGGCCGCAGCTGTCGGTGCGCGAGCGGATCGCGGAGCTGCGCAAGGAGCTCAACACGCTGGTGGCGCTGCACCACCATCGCACGAAGAAGCCGCACGGGAAGATCCACAACGAGCTGCGGGCGCTGTGCGGCGGCCCGCCCACGGCGATGGCCTCCATCGAGCAGCTCGAGGAGCGCATCGCCACCCTGCGCAGCTGGCGCTGACCCCCGCGAGTCGGGGCCTGGCTGCGCACGAGTCGGGGTTCCGCCGTGCGCGAGTCGGGGTCCCACCGTGCGCGAGTCGGGGCCCTGCGGTGCGCGAGTCGGGGTCCCGCGGTGCGCGAGTCGGGGTCTCGGTGCGCACGAGTCGGGGCCCGGCCACCGACTCGGGCACACCCACGCCCCGACTCGCGCACGCTAAGGGCCCGACTCGCGGACGGTCAGGGCCCGACTCGCGGACGGTCAGGGCCCGACTCGCGGGGGGTTGTCGGGGGTTGGGGACGACGACGGGGCGGGACCCTGGTGGGTCCCGCCCCGTGGTGTCTCGGGGGTCCGGCCGTCCGGACCCGGGGGTGTCAGCTGCCGGTCTGCAGGCTCACACCCGTCTCACGCAGCTTGTCGGCGTGCGCACGGGCGTGGTGTCCGCAGAAGAGCAGCTCGCCCCCCGAGGGGAGGACGGCACGCACCTTGGCCCCCGCTCCGCAGCGGTCGCAGCGGTCGGCGGCGGTCAACTCGGGTCGGGTCAGAGTCTCTGGCTGCATGGCGGTCTCCCTCCGTCTCGGGGTCCGGGTGGCCCCGGATCCCGCTTCCTGGAC
The DNA here is from genome assembly GCA_026393175.1 of Pseudonocardiales bacterium. GTDB lineage: Bacteria > Actinomycetota > Actinomycetes > Mycobacteriales > Pseudonocardiaceae > Pseudonocardia. Next base: position 16,761 of record JAPLAT010000184.1, on the reverse strand, counting down.
GACCGCTCTCGCGGCACCGTCCACTCTTCCAGACGCATCACACCCCCGCACGTGTTCCCGGAGCGGGCCGCGACGACCGTCACGTGTGACCACGTGGCGACCAGCGACCGACGGTGCGATGACACCCCGGTGACCAGCACAGGCCTTCGTTGACTACGCGTGAATCATGCGGTGCCCGGCCGGGGCCGTGCAAGGCGTCGTGTGTTAACTCTGCCGACCGACGACTACGCTCAGCGACGATGAAGGTCGAACTGCGGGAGCGGGTCCCGGCGCCGGTGCTGTTCGTGCTCGGCGGTCTGTCGATGTACGTCGGGGCCGCGCTGGCGGTCGGCCTGTTCGCCGCGCTGCCGCCCGCGGCCGTCGCCGTGCTGCGGCTGGTCGGGGCGGCGGCGGTGCTGCTGGCCTGGCGGCGGCCCGGCCGGGCGGCGTGGCGGGGGTCGCGGCTGGTGCGGGCGGTCGCGTTCGGGCTGGCCACGGCGCTGATGAACGTCGCGTTCTACGAGGCCATCGCCCGGCTGCCGCTGGGCACGGCGGTGGCGATCGAGTTCTGCGGCCCGGTGCTCGTCGCGGCGGTCGCCTCGCGCAGGCCCCGGGACGTCGCGGCGGTGGTCCTCGCCGCGGTCGGGGTGCTGCTCATCGCGGATGTGCGCTGGTCAGGGAGTCCGTCGGGGGTGCTGTGGGCGCTCGCGGCGGCGGCCATGTGGGCGGCCTACATCCTGCTGGGCAAGCGGGTCGCCCGGGCCGGCACCGGGCTGGACGACATGGCGGTCGGGTTCGCGGTCGCGGCCGTGCTGCTCGCGCCGCTGCTGGCCGTCGGCGGGCCGGGGTCGACGGCCGCGCTGGCGGACCCGCTGGTGGTGGTCCTGGCGGTCGGCGTGGGGGTGCTGTCCAGCGTCGTGCCCTACGTGCTGGACCAGCTCGTGCTGCGCCGCGTCGGCCAGGCGCGCTTCGCGGTGCTCCTCGCCCTGCTCCCGGCGACGGCGACCGTGGTGGGCCTGGTGGCGCTCGCCCAGGTGCCGGGGCCCCTCGAGGCGCTGGGCATCGCGGCCGTGATCGCGGCCGTCGGGCTCCGCTCACGCGACGGCGACGAGCCCGCCGAGCCGCGTCCGGGCTAGTGCCGTTCACATTCTGTAGTCGGCTCCAGTGTGACTCCGCGTGACCATGATTCCCCCTCACGGGTGGTCCACCGGACGGGTGCAGGACCGCAAGGGTGGAGAATCCCGGGCGTGCCGGACGGGCGTGTCGGCCCCGTGCCGCGGGTGCACGCCGGGGTCCGTCCGGCGCAGCGCGCCGGTTCCCGCGCGTTCACCGGCCGGTGGCACGCTCGGCACGTGACCGATCTCTCCGCCCGGGCGGCCGCCGCACTGGCCGTCCCGCTCCAGCACGCCCTCGGCGCGCGCCTCGCCGATCCGGCCGACCCGACCGCCGGGGTCGTCTTCCCGGTCGCCGGGCTCGCCCTCAACGGGGCCGGTGGCCTGCACGCGGGCGCGCTGGCCGGGATCCTCGAGCTGGCGGGCCTGCTCGCCGCGCTGCCCGAGCTGGGCCCGGACGAGCACGCCGTCACCCACGCGATCGCGACGCAGCTCGTCGCGGCCGCGCCGGAGGGGGCGGAGGTCACGGTGACCGGGACGCTCGACCGCCGCACCCGGCGCCTGGTCTTCGTCACCGTCGCCGCGACGGCGGGGGAGACCGTGATCGCGCGGGCCCAGATCACGAAGTCGGTGGTCGCCGTGCGCTGAGCGGTCGGCTCAGGGCCTGACCGACAGGGGAGGGAAGTGCCCCGGCTGCTCGCCGACCTCGAACAGCTCGGCCGCGGGCCCGACGATCAGCGGGTCGGGGTCGACCGCCGTCGCGAGGTCCTTGCCGGGGTAGTCGAACAGGCGCAGCACGTGGCGCATCGCCTCCAGCCGCGCCCGCTTCTTGTCGTTGCTCTTGATCACCGTCCAGGGCGCGTCGGCGGTGTCGGTGTAGAAGAACATCGCCTCCTTCGCCGCGGTGTACTCGTCCCACTTGTCCAGCGACGCGAGGTCCATCGGCGAGAGCTTCCACTGCCGGACGGGGTCCACCTGGCGGATGACGAAGCGGGTCCGCTGCTCGTTGCGCGAGACCGAGAACCACAGCTTGACCAGGTGGATCCCGCTGCGCACGAGCATGCGCTCCAGCTCGGGCGCGGCGCGCAGGAACTCCATGTACTCGCGCGCGTCGGCGAAGCCCATGACGCGCTCGACGCCGGCGCGGTTGTACCAGGAGCGGTCGAACAGGACGATCTCCCCGGCCGCGGGGAGGTGGGCCACGTAGCGCTGGAAGTACCACTGGCCCGCCTCGCGCTCGGTCGGCTTCTCCAGCGCGACGACGCGGGCCCCGCGCGGGTTGAGGTGCTCCATGAAGCGCTTGATCGTGCCGCCCTTGCCCGCGGCGTCGCGGCCCTCGAACAGGATGACGACCCGGGCGCCGGTCTCGCGCACCCGGTTCTGCAGCTTGAGCAGCTCGATCTGCAGCAGCCGCTTGTCCCGCTCGTACTCCTCGCGGGACAGGCGGGTGTCGTAGGGGTAGCCCTCGCGCCAGGTGTCGACGTGCGCCCCGTCGGGGGCGAGCAGCACGGGATCGTCGTCGTCGGTGTCGTCGACGCGCAGGGCGGAGGGGTCGGCGAGCAGGTCCGGGAGGTCCACGGGCGCACTGTCGCCCCCCGGCCTGTCCGGGAGGTGAACGCCGGTGGTCGGGCCGTCGACGACCGGCCGGAACGCCCCCGCCCGGGTACGGCCGTTCGGCCGTGCCCGTGGCGTCCGGTAAGGCGGGTCGCGCAACAAACCTCGAGCGCTGTCACCGAAACGTGACCGGAACGGGATCACTTTAACGATTCAGTGTGCTTGGCACCACTCGGTCAGGGGACATACGTTGCCGCTCACAACATTTCCACCCCCGACGACGTGGAGGACGAGCATGCGCACCAGGAGAACCGCCATGATGGCCGTGGGGGTCGGCCTGACCCTGGCCCTGTCCGCCTGCGGGGCGAACTCCGCCGCCCCGTCGGCCGCACCGGACGCCGCCCCCGTGGCCGAGGACGCTCCCCGCGTGGGCGTGATCCTCCCCGAGACCGAGAGCTCGGCCCGCTGGGAGGGCTTCGACAAGCCCCTGCTGGAGGAGGCCATGGCCGCCGCCGGCCTGGACGCCGACGTGCAGAACGCCCAGGGCGACGAGCAGCGCTTCTCGACCCTGGCCGACAGCTTCATCGCCAGCGGCGTCGACGTGCTGGTCATCGCCGCCATCACCAGCGAGCTCGGCGCCGACGTGGCCGCCAAGGCGCAGGCGCAGGGCATCCCGACCATCGACTACGACCGCCTCTCGCTCGGCGGCACCAGCGACTACTACGTCTCCTTCGACAACGTCCAGGTCGGCTCGCTGCAGGGCCAGGGCCTGGCCGAGGCTCTGTCGGGCCAGCAGGGCGCGGAGGTCATCGAGATCCGCGGCGCCCCGACCGACAACAACGCGACCCTGTTCTACGAGGGCGCGCTGACCCAGCTCCAGCCGCTCTACGACTCGGGCGCGCTGGTCCAGGTGGCCAGCCAGGCGATCGAGGACTGGGACAACCAGATCGGCGGCACGACCTTCGAGCAGCTGCTCACCAGCAACGGCGGCCAGGTCGGCGGCGTGCTGGCGGCCAACGACGGTCTCGCCGGCGCGATCATCACCGTCCTGCAGAAGTACGGCCTCAACGGCGAGGTGCCGGTGACCGGCCAGGACGCCACCCCGGACGGCCTGCAGGCCATCCTGCGCGGCGACCAGTACATGACGGTCTACAAGCCGATCCGCGAGGAGGCCGAGGCCACCGCGCAGCTCGCCGCGGCCCTGGCCGCCGACGACACCGCCGCCGCCGACGCCCTGGCGACCGGCACCGTCACCGACACCGAGGGCAACCGCGAGGTCAAGTCGGTGCTGCTCACCCCGCAGCTGATCACCCGGGACAACGTCGCCGACGTCGTCGCGGACGGCTTCGCGCAGGCCTCGGAGATCTGCGTCCCCGAGACGCAGGCCGCTTGCACCGAGCTCGGCATCAGCTGACCCGTCGACCCCTCGTGCGCGCGCAGAGGTGCGAGAGCACCTCTGCGCGAGCACGGGCCCCGGAGGGGCACCATGAGCAACCCGATCCTCGAACTCCGCGGCGTGGACAAGCGCTTCGGCGCCGTGCAGGTGCTGCACGGCGTGGACCTGACGGTGCGGGCCGGTGAGGTCACCGCCCTCGTCGGCGACAACGGCGCGGGCAAGTCCACGCTGGTCAAGTGCGTGGCCGGCATCCACCCGATCGACGGCGGCGAGATCCGCTTCGACGGCGAGCCGGTCACCGTCGCGACGCCGTCCGACGCGGCCGCGCTGCGCATCGAGGTCGTCTACCAGGACCTCGCGCTGGCCGACAACCTCGACATCGTGCAGAACATGTTCCTCGGACGGGAGCGCGGGCGGCCGTGGCTGCTCGACGAGGCCGACATGGAGCAGGCCGCCCGGTCCACCCTCGCGTCGCTGTCGGTGCGCACCGTGACCTCGGTGCGGATGCCGGTCGCGGCGCTGTCCGGCGGCCAGCGGCAGACCGTGGCCATCGCCAAGGCGGTGCTCTGGGACTCCAAGGTCGTGCTGCTCGACGAGCCCACCGCCGCGCTGGGCGTGGCCCAGACCCGCCAGGTGCTCGACCTCGTGCGCCGCCTCGCCGAGCAGGGCCTCGGCGTCGTCCTGATCAGCCACAACATGACCGACGTGTTCGAGGTGTCGGACCGGATCGCCTGCCTCTACCTCGGCCGCATGGTCGCGCAGGTCCCGACGAAGGACGTCACGCACTCGCAGGTCGTCGAACTCATCACCGCGGGCCGGTCGGGCGACCTGGGCCTGCAGCGACCGGAGCAGGTGACCGTCTGATGGCTGCCCCCACCGAGAAGCGGCCGGAGTCGGCCGCCGAGAAGGCGTCCCCCGCCGGGGGGCGCGCGGCCGACTTCGGCATCGACACCACCGCCCGCACGACGGGCGAGGCGATCCGCGCCTACGTCTCGGGCCTGCGGACCGGCGAGCTGGGCGCCCTGCCCGCCCTGCTGGGCCTGGCCGCGCTGCTCGTGCTGTTCACCGCGCTCGACTCGACCGGCACGTTCCCGAGCCTGCTCAACATCGCCAACCTGCTCCAGCAGGGCGCCGGGCGCACCATCATCGCGATGGGCCTGGTGTTCGTGCTGCTCACCGGCGAGATCGACCTGGCGGCCGGGACGGCGTCGGGCCTCGCGGCGTCGGTGATGGCGCTGCACCTGGTCTCGGGCGGCAACCTGCTGGGCAGCATGGGCACCACGGTGTTCGTGATGTTCCTGGTCGTCGTGGTCATCGCGATCGTGCTGGCGCTGCTGCTGCGCATCTGGGCGGGCGCGGTGCTCTCCGCCGTCGCGCTCATCCTGCTGCTCATCGGCTTCCCGCCGAACCCGTGGCTGCAGATGCTGCTGGCCGTGTGCGTGGGCGTCGTCATCGGCTGCATCACCGGCTTCCTGGTCTCCCGGGTCGGCATGCCCTCGTTCGTCGTGACGCTGGCGCTGTTCATCGCCTGGCAGGGCGTGATCCTGCAGCTCATCGGCGACGGCGGCACGCTCGGCGTCCGCGACCCGGTGCTCAACGCCGTGGCCAACGGCAACCTGTCGACGCTGGGCAGCTGGCTGCTGTTCGTCGTCGCTGCGGGCGGCTACGCCGCCGTGCTGCTCAACCGCCAGGTCTCGCGCCGCAGGCTCGGGCTGGTGGCGCAGCCGACCGGGCTGGTGCTGCTCAAGGTCGGGGCCGTCGTCGTGCTCGGCGCGATCGCCACGCTGCTGCTGACGACCGACCGCTCGCCGGGCGACGTCCCGATCAGCGGCGTGCCGTTCGTCGTGCCGATCGTACTGGCCCTGCTCGTCGTGGGCACGTTCGTGCTGGACCGCACGCGCTTCGGGCGCCACGTCTACGCCGTCGGTGGCAACCGCGAGGCCGCGCGCCGCGCCGGTATCGACGTCGTCCGCATCCGGGCGTCGGTGTTCGTCATCGCCTCGGCGTTCGCCGCGATCGGCGCCATCGTCTACTCGTCGAAGGTGGGGTCGGTCAGCCCGGCCGCGGGTGGCGGTAACACGCTGCTGTTCGCCGTCGGCGCGGCCGTCATCGGCGGCACGTCGCTGTTCGGCGGCCGCGGCCGGATCAGCAACGCCGTCATCGGCGGTGCCGTGCTGGCCACCGTGGAGAACGGGCTGGGCCTGCTGCGCCAGCCCTCGGCCGTGGTGTTCGTCGTGACCGGGCTGGTGCTGCTGCTCGCCGCGGGGGTGGACGTGCTGGCCAGGCGGCGTTCGGCGGTCGCCCCGAGGTGAACCGGGCGTGGGTGGGGGACCCGGGGTCGGGGGCCCCGGCGGGGGCCCGCCCCGACGAGGCCCGCCGGCACAACCGGGCCGCGCTGCTGCGCCGCCTGCACGTCGACGGGCCCTGCACGCGCGCCACGCTCGCCTCCGAGCTCGGCCTCAACCGCAGCACGATCAAGGCGGTGGTGGACGGGCTCGCGGAGGCGGGCGTGGTGACCGAGGCGGTGCCGGCGCAGCGCAACGGCGCGGGCCGGCCCTCCCTCATGGTGCTGCCGCGGGCGGAGGCGGCGGTGGTGCTCGCCGTCGACGTGCGGGTGGAGCAGGTGTCGATGTCCATGGTCGGCCTCGGCGGCCAGATCATCGGGCGGCACAGCTGGAACCTGCGCCGGGCCACGCGCACGCCCGGCGAGGTGATCACGCACGTCGCGGAGTCGGCCCAGCTGCTGGCCGACGAGCTGGCGGTGACGCCGCAGGGCGCCGGGGTGTCCGTGCCCGGGGTGGTGCGCCGCGACGACGGCTGGGTGCACGAGGCGCCCAACCTGGCGTGGCGCGACGTCGCGCTCGGGGACCGGCTGGCGGCGGTGCTGCGGCTGCCGGTCCGGGTGGCCAACGACGCCGAGCTGGGGGCGCTGGCCGAGCACACCCGCGGGCTGGCCCGCGACGTCGCCGACCTGGTCTACGTCTCGGCCGAGCGCGGCGTCGGCGGCGGGGTGATCTCCGACGGGCGCCCGCTGCGCGGCACCCGCGGCTACGTCGGGGAGCTGGGCCACCTGGTGATCCGGCCGGGCGGGCGGCCCTGCTACTGCGGGTCGCGCGGCTGCTGGGAGACCGAGGTGGGCGAGGCGGCGCTGTGCCGCGCGCTGGGGCTGGCCGAGGACACCCCGCGCGGCGTCGTCGTCGCGGAGCTGCGGTCGCTGGCCACCGCCCCGCTGCCCGGCCCGCTCGACGAGTTCGCCGAGTGGCTGGCCGCCGGCCTGGTGACCGTGGTGAACCTGCTGGCCCCGGAGCTGGTGGTGCTGGGCGACCTGTTCACGGCCCTGCCGCCGGGCGTCGTCGACCACGTGCGCGACCTGGTGCACGAGCGCAGCCTCGTCAGCCGGGCCGTCGGCGGCACCCGGATCGAGACGAGCCCGCTGGGGCGCGACGCCACGCTGGTCGGGGCGGCCGAGCTCGCGTTCGAGCCGGTGCTGGGCGCCGTCTGAGCGGGGTCAGTGCTCGAAGAGCACGCTGACCGACTCGCCGTTGTGGATCCGGCGCACCGCCTCGGCCAGGGCGGACGCCACGGACAGCACCGTCAGCTTCGGGGCGGCGGACGCGCCGGGGACCGGGACGGTGTCGGTGCAGACGATCTCGGTGACGTCGTCGCGGTCGCCGATCCGCTTGAGCGCGCCGTCGGCGAACAGGCCGTGCGTGCACGCCACCCGCACGGACGCGACGTCGTGCTCGGCGAGCCGGTCCAGCAGCTCGACGATCGTGCTGCCGCGGGCGATCTCGTCGTCGAGCACGACGACGTCGCGCCCGCGGACGTCGCCGATGATCGAGCTGATGACGACCCGGTCGTCGCCGAGCCGCTCCTTGGCCGCGGCCGCGACCGGCACCCCGAGCAGCCGGGCGAAGCGGGAGGCCTCCTTGGCGTTGCCCAGGTCGGGGGAGACGACGACGCCGTTGCGCAGGTCGACGCCGCGGAAGTGGGTGGCCAGCTCGTGCAGGGCGTGCAGGTGGTCGACCGGCACGTCGAAGAAGCCGTGCACCTGCGGGGAGTGCAGCGTCATCGTCAGGACGCGGTCGGCGCCCGCCGTGCGCAGCAGGTCAGCCACGAGGCGGGCGCCGATGGAGATGCGCGGGGCGTTCTTCTTGTCCGAGCGGGCGTAGGCGAAGTGCGGCATGACCACGGTGATCCGCCCCGCCGACGCGCCGCGGGCGGCGTCGAGCATGAGCAGCAGCTCGACGAGGTTCTCCTGCACCGGCGCCACCAGCGGCTGGACGACGAACACGTCGCGCTCGCGGCAGTTGGCCTGCAGCTGGACCTCGAGGCAGTCGTTGGCGAAGCGGGTGTGCCGCGACGGCGACAGCGGCACCTCCAGGTGCTCGCAGATGGCCGTGGCGAGGTCCCGGTGGGCCGAGCCGCTGAAGACGACGATCTCGCGCACGCCCCCAGCCTGTCACACGGCGCCCCGGTCAGGCCCGCGTCACCCGCAGCTCGACGTCCTGCCCGGAGACGCCGTCGACCTGCACGGCCAGCCCGCCGACCGTCGCGGTCCCGCCGGTGGCGACCCGGGCCGACTCGCCGCGCACCGTCAGCGTCACCGCGCCGGCCTCGATCGGGGCGACCCGCAGGTCGCGCTCGTAGGTCCCGATCTCGATCTCGACGGTCTGCTCGCCGGACAGCGAGACGGCGCAGGTGCCGCCGCTGCACCGCACGGTGTGCGAGGTGCACCCGGTCAGCGCGAGCAGGGCGAGCGCGACGGCGGCGGCGAGGCGGGCGGGACGGGCGGACATCGGTGCTCCTTCGTCGGGGGACCCGCAGTGTCGGACGCGTCGCCCGGCCCGCACACGGGTGGCAGTGTCACTCCTGCCGGGGGCAGTGTCACCGTGCCGGTGCGGGAGCCCTCCCCGGCGCGTAGGATCGCGACGACCCGCGGGAGCCCACGATCCGAGGCTGAGAGGGCGGCAGGACAGGCCGTCGACCGTTCGAACCTGACCCGGTTAGCACCGGCGTAGGGAGGACCGTCATGGCCCGTACCCGTCTGCTCGCGGCGCTCGTCGCCGCGCTCGCGCTCGTCCTCGCCGGCTGCGGGGGTGCGTCCGGGGGCGACGGCCGCACCGTCCGCGTCGCCCTGGACTGGACGCCCAACACGAACCACACCGGCCTCTACGTCGCGCAGGCGGAGGGCTGGTTCGCCGAGGCCGGGCTGGACGTGGAGTTCCTGCCCTACAACTCCACCTCGCCCGACACGCTCGTGTCCGCGGGTGCCGCGGAGTTCGGCATCTCCTTCCACGACTCCTTCACCTACTCCCGGGCCGCCGGCGCCGAGATCACCTCGGTGATGGCGGTGCTGCAGCACTGGGCCACCGAGATCGCGGTCCGCGCCGACCGCACCGACATCGCGAGCCCGGCCGACCTCGACGGCACGGTCTACGGCGGGTTCGGCGGGCCGGGCGAGGTGCCGAAGATGCAGGCCGTGATCCGCGGGGCGGGTGGCTCCGGGGAGTTCTCCACCGTGGTGCTGGGCACCTCGGCCTACGAGGCGCTCTACGCGGGCGAGGTCGACTTCACCGAGCCGTTCGTGGCCTGGGAGGGCATCGAGGCGGAGCTGCGCGGCGAGCCGCTGACCACGTTCGCCTACACCGACTTCGGCTTCCCCGACGCCTACAGCGTGCTGCTCATCGGCAACTCGCCCTGGCTGGCCGAGCACCCCGACCAGGCCCGCGCGTTCGTGCAGGCCGCCCAGCGCGGCTACACCCTCGGCGCGGACGACCCGGACCGGGCGGCGCGGATCCTGCTCGACGCCAACCCCGACGTGCTCACCGAGCCCGAGCTGGTGACCCGCAGCCAGCGGATGCTGGCGGAGTCCTACCTGCGTGACGCCGACGGCGTGGTCGGCCCGCAGACCGCCGAGCAGTGGAGCGGGTACTCCGGCTTCGTGTACGACTCCGGGACGCTGGCCGGCCCCGACGGCGCCCCGCTGACGGTCGAGCCCGACTACTCGACCTGGTTCACCAACGAGTTCCTGGCGCGATGAGCCGCCCCGTGGAGTTGCAGCAAAGCCACTTTCACGCAACGAGGTGGCGTGAACGTGGCTTTGCTGCAACGGCGCGGAAGGTGGGGCCCGCGCTCGGGCTCGTCGCCGTGCTGCTCGTCGGGTGGCAGGCGGGGGTGGACGCCTCGGGCGTGCGGCCGCAGGTGCTGCCCTCGCCGCTGCGGGTGCTGGAGCAGGGGTGGGCGTTCCGGGAGCAGCTGCTCGCCAACACCCTGCCGACCGTGGCGGCCACGGCCGTCGGGTTCGCGGTGTCCCTGGCCGTCGCCTGGGGGATCGCGGTCGCCGTGGACTTCTCGCCGTGGCTGCGCCGGGCGCTGACCCCGCTGCTCGTGGCCTCCCAGACGCTGCCGATCATCGCGATCGCCCCCCTGCTGATCATCTGGTTCGGGTTCGGGCTGCTGCCGAAGGTCCTCGTCATCGCGCTGGTGACGTTCTTCCCCGTCGCCGTCGGGCTGATCGAGGGGTTCGCCGCCACCCCGCGCGCGGCGACGGACCTGATGCGCTCGATGGGCGCGTCGCGGTGGGCGCAGTTCCGCTACGTGCGCCTGCCCGGGGCGATGCCGCGGTTCTTCACCGCGCTGCGGATCGGCATCACCTACGCGGTCACCGGCGCGATCTTCGCCGAGTACGTCGGGGCCACGGCCGGGCTGGGGATCTTCATGAGCGTGCAGAAGAACGCCTTCCGCACCGACCTCGTGCTCGCCGCCGTCGTCGTCACGGCGCTGCTGAGCGTGGCCCTGTTCGCCGCGACGTACCTGGTGCAGCGGGCCGTGGCGCCGTGGAGCCGGCATGCCTGAGGCCAAGCTCGTCGTCGACGCCGTGACGAAGGCGTTCGGCCCGCTGCCCGTGCTCGACGGGGTGACGCTCGACGTCGCCCCCGGCGAGTTCGTGTCGGTGATCGGGCCGAGCGGGTGCGGCAAGTCCACGCTGTTCAACGTGATCGCCGGGCTGGAGCGCCCGGACGGCGGCCGGGTGCTCGTCGACGGCGCGGACGCGACCGGGCGCACCGACCCCTTCGCCTACATGCCCCAGCAGGACCTGCTGTTCCCGTGGCGCTCGGTGCTGGACAACACCGCGCTCGGGCTGGAGGTCGCCGGCGTGCCGCGGCGCGAGGCCCGGCGCCGGGCGGGGGAGCTGTTCGCGCCGTTCGGGCTGGCCGGGTTCGAGGACGCGCGGCCGGGGGACCTCTCGGGCGGGATGCGCCAGCGGGCGGCGCTGCTGCGCACCGTCGTGCAGGACCGCGCGGTGCTGCTGCTCGACGAGCCGTTCGGCGCGCTCGACTCGCTCACCCGCACCGACATGCAGACCTGGCTCGACGGGGTCCGCGCCCGCTTCGACTGGACGGTCCTGCTCATCACCCACGACATCCGCGAGGCCGTGCGGATGTCGGACCGGGTGGTCGTGCTGGGCCCGCGGCCGGCGACCGTGCGCCGGGAGGTGCCGGTGGACCTGCCGCGCCCGCGCACCGCCGCGATGGTGACGACGCCGCCGTTCGCCGAGGTGGAGGAGCGGGTGCTCGACGCGCTGCGCGGCGGCGGGGAGCTCAGCCCGTCGGGCTGAGCGCCGCGGGGGCGCCGAGCTCCGCGGCCAGCGCCCGGGAGTCGGGGTGGTCGGGGCCGAGCACTGCGGCGCAGTCGGCCGCCGCCCGCTCCAGGCCCGCGGCCGCGTCCGGGACGCGGCCGGCCTCGGCGTGGCAGCGGGCCAGCTCGGCGCGGATGCACACGGTCTGCAGGGTGCGCGCGCCGTGGGCGTACTCGCCGTCGCGCAGCGCCGACTCCAGCAGCGCGACCGCCGCCGGCAGCTGGCCCGCGGCGGCGCGCGCCAGCGCCAGGCCGGTGCGGGAGGTGAGGGTGTCCGGGTGCACGAGGCCGAGCACCCGGCGCCGCGCGTCGGTGACCCCGGCCGCGACCTCGACGGCCTCGTCGGCCCGGCCGGCCATCCGCAGCACCGCGGCCAGGCTCTCGCGCGCGTCGAGCGTGCGCGGTGCGTCGGCGCCCCAGACGCGGGTGCGGTCGGCGACGCAGGTGCGCAGCAGGTCGACGGCCTCGTCGAGCTTCCCCGCCTGCGCGGTGGCGACGGCGAGGTTGCCCTCGGCGACGAGCGAGTCGGGGTGGTCGGGCCCGAGCAGGGCCCGGCAGGCGACCACGGTCGGCGTGAGCCGGGCGACGGCCTCCTCCGGGTCCTCGGGGAGGACGGCGAGGGCGTCGGCGTGCCGGCTGCGCAACGCCGTCACCCGTTCGGTCCGCGCGCGCCGGGGTGCCGGGATGCTCGGTGCGCTGCGGTTCCACCAGGCCATGGCACCGACGGTAGCGACGGGGCCCGACGTTCGTCCATCCGGACGAGCAACGTCACTCCGAATGTTCACCTCCGGTCGCCGGTATCCTCGCCGCGTGCGACTGACGCGCAGCGCCCGCAAGCACGGGGTGCCCGCCGAGCTGGTGCGGGCCGTGCTCGCGGCACCCCTGCGGTCGGTGCCGCAGCGGACCCCCGAGCAGGGCGAGGTCGTGCTGCACATCGGGCTGGCGCCCAACCGCGACCTGCTGGAGGTCGTTGTCGCGCCCGGTGACCCGCCGGTCGTGCTGCACGCGATGCGGCTGCGTCCGGCGAACTACCGCTGGCTCGCCTCCTGGACCGGCACCTCCTGAACCAGCACCACGAGCAGCGTCCGGGGGCCGTGCACGCCCTCCACCCGCTGCAGCTCGATGTCGCTGGTGGCCGACGGGCCGGAGACGAACGTCGTGGGCCGCACCGGGTCGAGCCGCGCGAGCAGTTCGGGGACGGTCTCCACCACCTGGTCGGCCCGCACCACGCACACGTGCACGTCGGGGACCAGGGTGATCGCCCGGCGGCCCTGGTCGGGCGACCCGTCGAGCGCGATCGTGCCGGTGGCGGCGCAGGCCGCCGCGCAGCCGGTGACCACGGCGGCGAACCCGTCGAGCGCGGCGGGGGAGAACCGATCGTCCACGACGCCGCCGGGCACCCAGCCCGCGGGCAGCCCGGGCGGGACGAGCACGGGCGCGCGCCCCTCCAGGGCGGTCTCGATCGCCTCGGGCACCGCGTCCGGCGCGGCGTCCAGGACGGTGGCGCGGTAGTCGACGAGCCGGTCGCGCAGCAGCTCCAGCAGCTCCGGGTGGCCGGGCGGGCGGGTGCCGGTGCGCCGGTAGCCGCGCGGGACCTCCGGCGGGGCGGGCGTCCCGGCGGCGGCGTTCGCCGCGCGCACCCGCCCGAGCACGACGTCGCGGGCGCTCACCGCGGGCCCCCGGCCGGCGCCCGCCCGGCGCGGCCCGGGACCCGGCGGCTCACGACGTCCCCCGCTCGCGCGCCCACCATCGCCGGAACGTCTCGGCGGGCGGGCGCGGGGCGTCCCGGCTGCCCGTCCACGCCGACAGCGGGGGCGGCAGCGTCGCGATGTGGTCGCCGCGGCCCAGCAGGCGGCCGAGGCGCGACGCGGTCTCGGCGGCGGCGAACCGGCGCGGGTCGGCCATCACCCAGGACGCGGCGGCCATCGCGGCGGCCTCCGCCGTCGGCACCCCGCCGCGGGCGGCGTCGACGTGCCGGGCCCGCAGGTCCACCAGCAGCGACGGGATGTCGATCCGCACCGGGCAGGCGTCGAAGCAGGCGCCGCACAGGCTGGAGGCGTACGGCAGCGAGGCGTTGTCCTCGACGCCGGTGAGCTGCGGGGACAGCACGGCGCCGATCGGGCCCGGGTAGACCGAGCCGTACGCGTGCCCGCCCGCGCGCTCGTAGACCGGGCAGACGTTGAGGCAGGCCGAGCACTTGATGCAGTGCAGGGCGGCCCGGCCGGTCGGGTCGGCGAGGGTGGCGGTGCGGCCGTTGTCCAGCAGCACCAGGTGCACGGCCCGCGGCCCGTCGCCGGGGGTGACCCCGGTCCACGCGCTCGTGTACGGGTTCATCCGCTCCCCGGTCGACGAGCGGGGCAGCAGCTGCAGGAACACCTCCAGGTCCGCCCACGTGGGCACGACCTTCTCGATGCCCATCACCGTGATCAGGGTGTCGGGCAGGGTCAGGCACATCCGGCCGTTGCCCTCGGACTCCACGACGAGCAGCGTGCCGGTGTCGGCCACGCCGAAGTTGGCGCCGGAGACCGCCACCTTCGCGCGGAGGAACCGCTCGCGAAGGAAGGCCCGGGCGGCCATCGCGAGCCGCCGCGGCTCGGACGTCAGCTCCGGGTCGACGCCGGGCATCTCGCGCAGGAAGATCTCGCGGATCTCCGCGCGGTTGCGGTGGATCGCCGGGACGAGGATGTGGCTGGGCAGGTCGCCGCCGAGCTGGACGATCAGCTCGGCGAGGTCGGTCTCGTGGGCGGCGATCCCGGCGTCGGCGAGCGCCTCGTTGAGCCCGATCTCCTGGGTGGCCATCGACTTGACCTTGACGACCTCGGTCTCGCCGGTCTCCCGCACGAGCCGGGTGACGATGGCGTTGGCCTCGTGGGCGTCGCGGGCCCAGTGCACCTGCCCGCCGCGGGCGGTGACCTCGCGCTCCAGGCGTTCGAGGTGCTCGTCGAGCCGGGCCATGGTCGCGGCCTTGAGCGCCTCGCCCGCGCGCCGCAGGTCCTCCCAGTCCGGGCACTCGGCGACGACGGCGGCGCGCTTGCCGCGGATCGTCGACGTCGCGTGGCCCAGGTTGCGGCGCAGCTGGGTGTCGGCCAGCGCCTCGCGGGCGGCGTCGGGGAACGGCCGCCCGCCGCGCAGGTGGCCGACCCCGGGCGGGGCGAGCGCCGGCATGCCGAGGGGGACGGTCACCGGGCACCTCCACGGGTGTTCTCGCCGCTCACGTCGCCGTTCATGTCGCCGCCAGGATCTCGGCCAGGTGCAGGGTGCGGGTGCCGGCGCGCAGCCGGGACAGCCCGCCGCCGACGTGCATGAGGCAGGACGCGTCGCCCGCGGTGAGCACCTCGGCGCCGGTGCCGGTGACGTGACGCAGCTTGTCGGCGAGCATCGCCGTGGAGGTGTCGGCGTTCTTCAGCGCGAACGTGCCGCCGAACCCGCAGCACGCCTCGGCGTCGGGCAGCTCCAGCAGCGTCATGCCGCGGACCCGGCGCAGCAGCCGCAGCGGCCGGTCCCCGACCCGCAGCAGCCGCAGGGAGTGGCAGGTGGGGTGGTAGGTGACGCGGTGCGGGAAGTACGCGCCGACGTCCTCGACCCCGAGCACGTCGACGAGCAGCTCGGACAGCTCGTGGGTGCGCGCCGCGACGGCCTCGGCCCGCCGGGCCAGCGCCTCGTCCCCCGCCCGGCGCGCGACGGCGGCGTGCTGGTGGCGGACCGACCCGGCGCAGGACCCCGACGGCGCGACGACCACGTCGTAGGGCTCGAAGACCTCGACGTGGTGGCGCACCAGCGGCAGGGCCTCGCGCTGGTAGCCGGTGTTGACGTGCATCTGCCCGCAGCAGGTCTGCGCGGCGGGGAACGCCACCTCGTGCCCGAGCCGCTCCAGCAGCGTCACCACCGCCTTCCCGACGTCGGGGAACACGGCGTCGGCCAGGCAGGTCACGAACAGGGCGATCCGCATGGTGCCTGCCTACCGCATCACCCGGCCGGGCGCCGGGCGGTGCGCGCCACCCGGGCCGCCGTCGCCGCGACCAGCGCCGTGCCGGCGAGGGTGCCGAGGAGCACCAGAACCGCGCCGACCGCCCACAGCCCCGACGGGTCGGCGCCCGCCGCCGTGAGCGACCAGGCCGCGGTGAACGCCGGCGGCACCACCGCCACCACGACCCGCAGCGGCAGCCGCGTCGCCGCCACGGCCGTGACGGCGATCAGGCACACCGCGCAGCCCACCACCTGCCAGGCCGAATACGGGCCGCTCGTCGTGCCGGTGGCCGGGTCCACGGTCACCGTGCGGTCCCAGGCGAACCACGCCCACCAGCAGGCGGCGGCGAGCAGGGCGAGAGCGGCGGCACGGGTGGGGGTCGGCACGGCGCCCACCCTGCCCGGGCGGCGCCCGCCCGGGCATCGGGGGAACCACGGGGCCACCAGGACGGGTGACCGCGGCCACGCCATCCGTTACGGTCAGGACTGACCGTGACGAGTGCGGGGCGACGAGTGCGAGGGGTGCGCATGACGGACGAGGCCCGGGTCGAGAAGGCCGCGCAGCAGGTGGTGGAACGGCACGATGCCGGTGACGTGCGGGGCTGGCTCGGCGCCTGCTTCGACGCCGGGCTGGCCTGGGTGCACTTCCCCGAGGGGCTGGGCGGGCTCGGGGTGTCGCGCGGCCTGCAGGCCCGCGCCGACGAGATCCTGCAGGGCGCGGGCGGGCCCAACCCGTTCTTCCTCAACCCCATCGGGCACGGCATGGCCGCGCCGACGGTGCTGGAGCACGGCAGCCCCGAGCTCGCCGCGCGGCTGCTGCGCCCGCTGGCCACCACCGAGCACGTCTGGTGCCAGCTGTTCAGCGAGCCCGGCGCCGGGTCCGACCTCGCCGGGCTCGCGACCTCCGCGGTGCCCGACGGCGACGAGTGGGTGATCTCCGGTCAGAAGGTCTGGACCAGCCTCGCCCACCGTGCCCGGTACGCGCTGCTGCTCGCCCGCACCGACCCCGACCAGCCCAAGCACAAGGGGCTGACCTACTTCGTGCTCGACATGCACGCCGACGGCGTGGAGACCCGCCCGCTGCGGCAGATGACCGGGCAGGCCGAGTTCAAC
>JAPLAT010000231.1 GCA_026393175.1 Pseudonocardiales bacterium | reverse complement strand
GACCCGGACGCGATCCGCGCCCAGTACGAGACCCAGGGCCACCCGTACTACTCCACGGCCCGGCTGTGGGACGACGGCGTGATCGACCCGCTCGACACCCGCACCGTGCTCGGCCTGTCCCTGTCCGCCGCCGCGAACGCGCCCCTGGCCGACCCGGCCTTCGGCGTCTTCCGGATGTGAGCGCCGTGCCCACACCCGCCCCTCGCCACGAACGGCACGCTCGTCCCGTCCGTGCGCACGAAGGTGCCGTTCGTACGACCCGGGCGGGCGCCGCCGCCGCCACCGCCGTCCCCGAGGAGGGCCCGGACCGTGTTTGACACCGTGCTCGTCGCCAACCGCGGCGAGATCGCCGTGCGGGTCATCCGCACCCTGCGCCGGCTCGGCATCCGGTCCGTCGCCGTGTACTCCGACGCCGACGCGTCGTCCCCGCACGTCACCGCGGCCGACGTCGCCGTCCGCATCGGGCCGGCCGCCGCCGCGCAGAGCTACCTGTCCGTGCCGGCGATCGTCGGGGCGGCCCGGGCCACCGGCGCGCAGGCGATCCACCCCGGCTACGGGTTCCTGAGCGAGAACACCGCCTTCGCCGCCGCGTGCGAGGAGGCCGGGATCGTGTTCGTCGGGCCGCCGCCGTCGGCGATCGAGGCGATGGGCGACAAGATCCGCGCCAAGCAGACCGTCGCGAAGGCGGGCGTGCCCGTCGTCCCCGGGTCCGACGGCGCCGGCCTCGATGACGCGGCGCTCGCGCTCGCCGTCGAGGAGGTCGGCTACCCGGTCCTGCTCAAGCCCAGCGCGGGCGGCGGCGGCAAGGGCATGCGCGAGGTGCACGAGCCTGCGCAGCTCGCGGACGCGATCGCGTCGGCGCGGCGCGAGGCCCGCGGGTCGTTCGGCGACGACACGCTGCTCGTCGAGCGGCTGGTCACGACGCCGCGGCACATCGAGATCCAGGTCATGGCCGACGCCCACGGCGGCGTGGTGCACCTCGGCGAGCGGGAGTGCAGCCTGCAGCGCCGGCACCAGAAGATCGTCGAGGAGGCCCCGTCGGCCCTGCTCACCGACGCGCAACGGGCGGCGATGGGCGCGGCGGCCGTCGAGGCGGCCCGGTCGGTCGGCTACGTCGGCGCGGGCACGGTGGAGTTCATCGTCGGCGCCGACGACCCCGACCAGTTCTTCTTCATGGAGATGAACACCCGGCTGCAGGTCGAGCACCCGGTCACGGAGCTGGTCACCGGGCTGGACCTGGTCGAGCTGCAGCTGCGGGTGGCCGCGGGGGAGCCGCTGCCGCTCACCCAGGACGACGTGCGCCTCGACGGGCACTCCGTCGAGGTCCGGCTCTACGCCGAGGACCCGGCCGCCGGCTTCCTGCCCACCGGCGGGCGCGTCCTCGCGCTGGAGTTCCCCGACGGCGTGCGCGTCGACTCCGGCATCGCGGCGGGCGGCGTCGTCGGCAGCGACTACGACCCGATGCTCGCCAAGATCATCGCGCACGGCCCCGACCGGGCCGAGGCACTGCGCCGCCTGGACGCCGCCCTGCGCGACACCGTCGTGCTCGGGCTGGGGACCAACGTCGCGTTCCTGCGCGCCCTGCTGGCCGACGACGACGTGCGCGCCGGGCGGCTGGACACCGGGCTCGTCGGCCGCCGGCTCGACGACTGGACCTCCACCGAACTGCCCGCGGACGTCCTCCCCGCCGCGGCGGCCCGGACCCTGCTGGAGCTGGAGCCCGCCGCGGGCGGCGTCGTCGACCCCTTCGACGTGCCCGGCGGCTGGCGCGTCGGCGCCCCCGCCCCGACGACGTGGCGGATGAGCGTGGACGGCGGCGAGGCCGTCACGGTGACCGCGCGCGGGAGGGCGGCGCAGGCCTCCGTCGTGGTCGGCGACGGCCCGGAGGTGGTCGTGCGTGCGGAGGAGTGTTCCCGCACCCGTACGCGCGCACGGGTCGACGGGGTCGACCGGACCTACGCGACGGCCCGCGACGGCGAGGTCCTCTGGATCGGGCGCGACGGGCACGCGTGGGCGGTGCGCGAGCAGGCCCCCACCGACGCCGTCGCCGCCGAGGCGGCCGGGGCGGGCGGGCCCGTGCGCTCGCCGATGCCCGGCACCGTGACCGTCGTCGAGGTCACCGAGGGCCAGGTCGTCGCCGCGGGCGACCGGCTCGTGGTCGTCGAGGCCATGAAGATGGAGCACGTCCTCACCGCTCCCGTGGACGGCACCGTCCGCGACCTGACCGCCCGCGCCGGCACGACCGTCGCGCGCGACGCCGTACTGCTGACCGTCGACCCGCAGGAGCAGGAGAGCTAGATGGACCTCGAACTGTCCGACGAGCACGAGGCGCTGCGCGCCACCGTGGAGGACTTCGCCCGCAAGGAGGTCGCCCCCGTCATCGGCGATCTCTACGAGCGCGAGGAGTTCCCCTACGAGATCGTCGCCAAGATGGGGCAGATGGGCCTGTTCGGCCTGCCCGTCGCCGAGGAGTACGGCGGCATGGGCGGTGACTACTTCGCCCTCTGCCTCGCGCTGGAGGAGCTGGCCCGCGTCGACTCCTCGGTGGCGATCACGCTGGAGGCCGGGGTCTCCCTCGGCGCGATGCCGATCTACCGCTTCGGCACCGACGAGCAGAAGCGGGAGTGGCTCCCGGCCCTGGCCGCGGGGGAGAAGCTGGGCGCGTTCGGGCTCACCGAGCCCGGCGGCGGCTCCGACGCCGGCGCCACCCGCACCACCGCCCGGCTCGACGGCGACGAGTGGGTGATCAACGGGTCGAAGGCGTTCATCACGAACTCCGGCACCGACATCACCAGCGTCATCACCGTCACCGCCATCACGGGCGAGCGGGAGGGCGGCAAGAAGGAGATCTCGGCGATCATGATCCCGGCCGGGACGCCGGGGCTGCGGGTCGCGAAGCCGTACTCGAAGGTCGGCTGGTGCAGCTCCGACACCCGCGAGCTGTTCTTCGACGACGTGCGCGTGCCCGCGGCGAACCTCGTCGGCGAGCGCGGGCGCGGCTACGCGCAGTTCCTCTCGATCCTCGACGAGGGCCGCGTCGCGATCGCGGCGCTGTCGGTCGGGCTCGCCCAGGGCTGCGTGGACGAGTCGGTGCGCTACGCCCACGAGCGCGAGGCGTTCGGCCAGAAGATCGGCAACTACCAGGCCGTCCAGTTCATGATCGCGGACATGGAGGTGCGCGCCCACACCGCGCGCCTGGCCTACTACGCGGCCGCGGCGAAGATGCTCAAGGGGCAGCCGTTCAAGAAGGAGGCGGCCGTCGCCAAGCTCGTGTCGTCGAACGCGGCGATGGACAACGCCCGTGCGGCCACGCAGGTCTTCGGCGGGTACGGGTTCATGAACGAGTACCCGGTCGGCCGGTTCTACCGCGACGCCAAGATCCTGGAGATCGGTGAGGGCACCTCCGAGGTGCAGCGGATGCTCATCGCCCGCCAGCTCGGCCTGTAGCGGGCCGGTGTCACGGGGCGTTCGGCCGACGGTCACGCGCGGCACACGCCCGCCGCGGGTCCTCGGGGATCGCACCGGAGATCCCGGTCGGCCTGCTCACCGGCGCCCGGCTCACCACCGCCGAGCTGCAGCTCGCCGCGACCTGCGCCGAGCAGGTCAACCCGAGCTTCCGCGCGGTCCCCGCCGTGCTGCTGGACCTGCTCAGCAGGCGCTGACGGCCCGACGGCCGGCGCCCCGTGCGGGGCGCCGGCCGTCGCGTTCCGGGAGGCGGCTACAGCGCGCCCTGCTCCCACGGGCCGGTGATGGCGTAGGTGGTGCCCGGGCTCTGCTGGTTGACGAACAGCACCCGGCTGTCCGGGCTGAACGTCGCGCCCGCCCACTCGCTGCCGTTCGGGCCGTTGAGCTCGCAGAACGGGAAGATCTCGCCGTCGGTGGACAGGCCCCGGACGAAGTCCTTGCCGCCACCGTCCTCGCACAGCACCAGCCCGCCCGTCCGCGGCGAGACGGTGATGTTGTCCGGGCTCTCCAGCACGGCGCGGTCGCGGGACTCGTAGACCAGCTGCAGCACGCCACCCGAGTTGCCGCGGGGGGTGTAGCGGAAGACCTGCCCGGCGCCGATGTCGCCGCCGCTGGTGGAGACGATGTAGGCCGAGTCGTCCGCCTCGCTCCACCAGGCGCCCTCGAGCCGGGCGAATACCGCCCCGCCCTTGGCCCGGCCCTGGTTGAACACGGCGAGCGCGTCCGACGAGTCGGGGTCCGGGTCGTCGATGCGCACCCACTCGACGGGCAGGACGCCGTTGGTGCGCTGGCCGGTCCGCGTGTCGTAGAGCGGGCGGTCCTTGACGGCCAGCATCTCCAGCACGCCGCCCGCGGCGAGGTCGTCACGGTCGGCGGGGACGAAGCGGTACAGGCCCGAGGTGCCCTGGTCCTCGGTCTCGTACACGATGCCGGTGGCGGGATCCACACAGACGGCCTCGTGCACGAAGCGGCCCATCGCCGTCAGCGGCACCGGGGTCACCGGGCCGTCCGCGGCGGCGGGCACCTCGAAGACGTAGCCGTGCGGCGTCGCGGCCGTGCGCGGGGTGAAGGTCTCCTCGCAGGTCAGCCAGGAGCCGGCCGGGGTCGGGCCGCCCGCGCAGTTGCGGATGGTGCCCGACAGGCTGCCGAACGAGCTGACCAGCGCCATGGCGGCGGTGTCGAACAGCAGGGTCGTCGTGCCGCCCGCGGCCACGGGGTCGTAGGACGGGGTGGTGAACGCCGGACCGGCGCCCCGCTCGTGGTTGCGGACCAGGCGGACCATGCCCTCGCCCGCGTCGAACGCCGCCATGCCGTCGTGGGAGCCGGGCGTGGGGCGGCCGTCGCTCATCAGCTCACCGGTGCGCCCGAAGGCGACGTAGGTGAAGCCCGCGGGCAGCAGCAGCTCGCCACCGGGGGCGGGCTGCAGCGGGCCGTAGCCGCCGGTACCGCGCCGGGGCTGGGCCTGCGCCGTGCCGGCCATCAGCGCGGTCAGCGCGATGGCGGCACCGGTGCCGCGCAGGAACGTGCGCCGGCCGACGCCGGACGGGATGGGCTCGAAGGACATGCGACAGCTCCTGGTGTGGTGGTGTCCCGCCGGTGTCACACGGGCGAGCGACGATGCACCGGAAGGGGTGGCACGACGGCCACCTGTCCGGCGATTTCGTCACCCTGAGTGAAACCTCGCGACGGCGACGGTCACCAGCCCTGCCGTATGACGGACGGGTGAACGCTGTTAGACCGGTTGCGCTCCCGGCCTGCCGTCCTCGACCGCGAACGTCGCCAGCGTCCGCGTCGGGGCGCCCGGCACGAGCACGGTGTCGACGACCCGGAACGTCGAGGTCCACCGCTGCGGCGTGACGTCGCAGCGGACGTAGCCGCGGAACGCGCCGTCGAAGAAGCGGGTGTGCGGGTTGTCCGGCAGCGCCGCGACGACCGGGGCGACGAACGGCGCCGGGAAGTCCGAGCTGATCGACGTGCCGACGAACTCGGTCCCCACCGTCGCGGAACCCGGGTCGGCGAAGTCGGCCTTGAGGTCGTGCACCCAGCTCGAGTGGATGTCGCCGGTGAGCACGACGGGGTTCGCGGGCCGCCGCTTCTCCAGGAAGGACAGGATGCGGTTGCGGGCGGCGACGTAGCCGTCCCACTGGTCGAGGTTGTAGAGCTCGCCCGGGCCGGCCTGGAAGTCGTACTCGGCGAGGATCGTCTGCTGGCCGACGACGTTCCACCGGGCCCGCGACCGGTCCAGGCCGTCGAGCAGCCAGCGCTCCTGGTCCGGGCCGGTCATCGTGGCCGCCTCGTCCAGCGCCGCCGCGCACCGCGCGCCCAGGCCGTCGCCGCAGGGCTGGTCGGTGCGGTACTGGCGGGTGTCGAGCACCGACAGCTCGGCGAGGTCGCCGAAGGTCAGCCTGCGGTACAGGGCAGGCCGGCCCCGCGCGGGCGCTGCGCCCGGCGCAGCGGCAGGTGCTCGTAGTAGGCCTGGTAGCCGGCCGCGCGACGGCGCAGGAACGCCTCCCGCGAGCCCTGCGACGGGCCGTCGGGGTCCTCCGGCACGTCGGCGGCGTAGTTGTTGTCCACCTCGTGGTCGTCCCAGGTGACGACGAACGGGTGGGCCGCGTGGGCGGCCTGCAGGTCGGCGTCCGTGCGGTAGAGGGCGTGCCGGTTGCGGTAGCTCTCCAGGCCGTCGACCTCGGGACCGTCGTGCCGGCGGACGCCGGCGGTGGGCCCGTACTCGTAGATGTAGTCGCCCAGGTGCAGCACGAGGTCGACGTCCTCGTCCGCGACGCCGCGGTAGGCGTTGTAGTACCCGGCCTGCCAGTCCTGGCAGGAGACGAACGCCAGGGCCAGCTCGCGCGGGGAGCTGCGCCGGTCCGGCGCGGTGCGGGTGCGCCCGACCGGGCTGACCTGCCCGCCGACGCGGAACCGGTAGAAGTGGGTGGCCGACGGGCGCAGCCCGCGGGGTTCGGCGTGCACGCTGTGCCCCAGGTCCGGGCGGGCCTGCTCGGAGCCCCGCCGCACGATCCGGCGGAAGCGCTCGTCCTCGGCGATCTCCCACTCCACCCGGAACGACCGGTCGGGCATCCCGCCGCCGTTCAGCGGGTCCGGGGCCAGGCGCGTCCAGAGCACCACCGAGTCCGGCTCCGGGTCGCCCGATGCCACGCCCAGGGTGAACACGTCGGCGGGCAGCCGCGCCGGCGCGGCACCCGCCGACGGCGCGGGCGTCACGGTGAGCAGCGCGGCCGTGGCGGCACCGCCGGTGAGCAGCCGGCGGCGGGAGATCGGGGACGACATGGGGCCTCCTGTCGGGGCGGGCGCCGCCACCACCCGTCCGGGTGACGACGGGCGGGGACGCTAGCCGCGGCCGGTGACGGCACCGCGAACGCGGCGTGACCGGCCGGGGCCGGCCCGCCCTCCGGGGGACCCGCGGCGCCGGTGGCCGGGCCGCCGGGCGCGGCGGACGGGTCACGGGCGAGGATGGGCCGGTGAATGCACGGTTCGCCCGGATCGTCGTGCTCGTGTCGGGAGCGGCGATCCTCGTCGTCGAGACCCTCGCGGTGCGGCTCGTCGCCCCCTACGTGGGGCTCACGCTGGAGTCCACCACCGCCGTCATCGGCGTGGCGCTGGCCGGGATCGCGGTGGGCGCGGCGCTGGGCGGGCGGTGGGCGGACGTCCTGCCGCCGCGCCGGGTCGCGGCCGGCGCGCTCGCCGTCGGCGGGCTCGGCGTGCTGGCCGTCCGGCCGCTGGTGCGGCTGCTCGGCCCGGTGCTCGGGCCCGGCCCCGTCGCGGCGATCCTGCTCGTCGCCGCGTCCACGCTGGTCTCGGTGACGGCGCTGGCGATGGTGACGCCCGCCGTCACCCGCGCCCGGATCACCGGCCTCGACGGCTCCGGCTCGGTGATCGGCGAGCTGTCCGCCGCGGGCACGATCGGCTCGCTCGCCGGCACGTTCCTCACCGGGTTCGTGCTCGTCACCTTCCTGCCGGTGACGGCCATCCTGCTGGTCACGGCCGTGGCCTGCCTGCTGCTCGCGCTCGCGGTCGGCATCGACGTGCGCCGCCGCGACGCCGCCCGCACGGCGGGGGTGGCGGTGGTGCTCGGCGTCGCGCTCGTCGGCGTGCAGGGCCCCTGCGACGCCGACACCGTCTACTACTGCGCCCGGATCGACGGCGACCCCGAACTGGCGACCGCGAAGGTCCTGGTGCTCGACGACCTGCGGCACTCCTACGTCGACCTCGCCGACCCCACGCACCTGGAGTTCGCCTACATCCAGCGCTTCGCCGACGCCGTCGACGCGACGTTCCCCGCCGGGCGGCCGCTGCGCGCGGTGCACGTCGGCGGCGGCGGCTTCACGATGCCGCGCTGGCTCGCCGCCACCCGGCCCGGTTCGACGTCCACCGTGCTGGAGGTCGACGCCGGGGTCGTGGACCTGGGCCGCCGCGAGCTCGCCGTGGACACCATCCCCGACCTCGACGTCCGCATCGGCGACGCCCGCACCACGCTCGCCACGCTGCCCGACGGCTCCGCGGACCTGCTGATCGGCGACGCGTTCGGCGCGCGGTCGGTGCCGTGGCACCTCGCGACCACGGAGTTCGTCGACGAGGTGCGGCGCGTGCTGCGCCCGGGCGGGCTCTACGTCCTCAACATCATCGACCGCGACCCGCTGGCCCTGCTCCGGGCCGAGACCGCGACCGTGTCCGAGCGGTTCGTCGGCGTCGCGCTGATGTTCCGGCCCGACCAGTTCGCCCCGGGCGGCGGGGGCAACGCCGTGCTGGTCGCCTCCGACGAGCCGCTCGACGTGGCCGGGCTGGCCGAGCGCGCGGCCGCGCGCGGGGAGCCCGGCTCGGTCCTCGACGACGCCGCGACCCGCGCCGTCGCCCGGGACGGGCTGATCCTCACCGACGACCGCGCGCCCGTCGACCAGCTCCAGACGTAGGGAGTACGGTCCGGCCCGTGGCCGACTGGGACGATCTGCTGTCGTTCGTGCGCGTGCGCTACGAGATCACCCGCCAGCGCGACGGCGAGCTGCTCTTCCGCCTGCCCACGACGGGCGACCGCACGCAGACCGTCGCCGTCCGCCGCGTCACCGGCGAGGACGGGCACCCGTGGGCGCAGATCACCTCCGCCGTGGGTCGCGTCGAGCGGCTCGACCTCACCCGCACCCTGGAGCTCGCCGCGACGTCGGTCACCGGCGGGGTCGTGGTCTCCGACGGGCTCGTGCTGTTCCGGCACGCCGTCCCGCTCCTCGACACCGCGCTCGACGGCTTCGACCGCTCGTTCCGGCTCGTCGTCGACGTGGCCGACCGGCTCGAGCACGAGCTGACCGGCGCCGACGAGCACTAGACCGCCGGGACGGGCACTACGCCACCGGCTGCAGCCCCAGGTCGAGGGCCTGCTCCACGAGGACGTGCAGGCGGGCGAGGAGCTGGTCCGCCTCGCCCCAGGTCAGGGCGCCGGACTGGACCCCGGAGCGGATCTCCTCGGCGACCGTGCGGGCGAAGCGGGTGGACCAGTCGGCACGGGGGTCACCATCACGCATCGCCAGATAGTGCACGGTGAGGTGAATCACACCCGCAGCGGGTCCCTCACGTCCCACTCGCCACAGCGGTCACGGGCAGCACGCCCGGGTGCTCGGCGATCGTGGCCAGCCGCGTCAGCGTCGGGTGCCCGTCGGCCAGCAGCGCGATGTCGGTGCCCGGCTCGGGCGGCCCGGTGAGCTCGGCCTCGCCCATGTGCAGCGCCTCGCCGTCGTCCCCGGAGCGGTGGTCGATGCGCACCCGCACCGCCCCGAACCGGGCCAGCCGCGCCTCCCGCAGCTCGCGCAGCGCGGCCGGCTCGCGGTCGGGCACGTTGAGGTTGAGCACCGTGCCGTCCTCGGCGGCCAGCAGCAGGTCCAGCACCGCGGGGACGACGTGGGCCAGCGTCTCCCAGTGCGGGGCGTCGACGGGCTCCCACGGGCAGTCGAGCGACACCGCCAGCGCCCGCATGCCGTGCAGGCCCGCCGTCAGCGCGGCGCCGACGGTGCCGGAGTGCAGCACGGCCCGGCCGACGTTCGCGCCGACGTTCGCCCCGGACAGCACGACGTCGGGGCCGGGGTCCATCCAGCCGCGGGAGGCCGCGTGCGTGATGAAGGCGGGGTGGCCCTCCACCGCGTAGGCCGGCACGCCGTCCAGCCCGGGGAGCTCGCGGGGGTGCAGCCGCACCCGGCCCGCCTCGCGGACGGCCAGCACCGAGCCCCCGACCCCGCTCGCGTCCACGTGCGGGGCGGCGACGGTGACGTCCAGCCCGGCGTCCCGGGCGACCGCGGCCAGGGCCCACAGGCCGGGGGAGTCGATGCCGTCGTCGTTGGTGATCAGGGCGCGGAGTCGTCGCGAGGAGGCCACGTCACGCCAGACTAGGGGACGGACCGCGTCCGCGCCCCCACGTTGCAGGAAGGCCACCTTCACGCAAGCTCGTTGCGTGAAGGTGGCCTTGCTGCAACCGGGCGGGGGCGGTCAGGCCGGGTTCAGGCCCGGGTTGCGGTCCTCCACGCGGAACGTCGCCGCCGTGCGGACGGGCGCGTCCGGGGTCGTCACGGCCTCGACGACGCGGAAGTCGGCCGTCAGCTCGCCCGGGGTGAACCGGGTGCGGACGTAGCCGCGCTTGCCGTTGCGGTAGCGGATGTGCGGGTTGGCCGCGACGATCGCGTCGCCCGCGGGGGTGGAGTCGGCGCCGTCGCCCCCGGAGGTGACCGAGGTGCAGACCAGCTCCGTGCCGACGGTGCGGCCGGTCGGGTCGGCGTAGTCGAGCTTGAGGTCGCTCGCCCAGTGGGTGTGCACGTCCCCGGTCAGGACGACGGCGTTGCGGACGCGCGCGTCGACCCAGCCGCGGGTGATCCGGTCGCGGCTGCCGACGTAGCCGTCCCAGGCGTCCATGCTGAACTGCTGCGGGGCGCCGGGGTCGTTGTCGCGCTGGGCGAAGAACACCTGCTGGCCCAGGACGTCCCAGCGGGCGCGCGAGCGGCGGAACCCGTCGAGCAGCCAGGCCTCCTGCTCCGCGCCGGTGAGCGTGCGGGCCGGGTCGAGCCGGGGTGCGCAGTCGACCCGCCCGCCGTCGCCGCAGGCCTGGTCGTCGCGGTACTGGCGGGTGTCGAGCATGTGGAACGTGGCCAGCCCGCCCCAGCCGATGCGCCGGTAGAGCTGCATGTCGATGCCGCGGGGCACCGACGACCGGCGCAGCGGCATGTTCTCGTAGTACGCCCGGAACGAGGCCTCCCGGCGGGCGTGGAACGCCTCGCGCGGCTGGAGCTGCGGGTCCTGCGGGACCTCGTCGGCCCAGTTGTTGTCCAGCTCGTGGTCGTCCCACACCACCAGCCAGGGCGCGACGGCGTGCGCGGCCTGCAGGTCCGGGTCGGTCTTGTACTGGGCGTGACGCTGGCGGTAGCCGGCCAGGGTGACGGTCTCCGGCCCGGCGGTCGGCCGCACGGCGGTGGCCCCGGAGGCGCCCTCGTACTGGTAGTCGCCCAGGTGCAGCACGAGGTCCGGCTCGTCGGCGGCGAGCGCGCCGTAGGCGGTGAAGTACCCGACGGGGTAGTTGGAGCAGGAGGCGAAGCACATCGTCAGCGCCGGGCCGAGCGCGTTCCCTGGCGGCGCGGTGCGGGTGCGCCCGACCGGGGAGACGTGCCCCTCGGCGCGGAACCGGTAGAAGTACTCCGCGCCCGCCCGCAGCCCCGACAGCTCGACGTGCACGCTGTGCGCGGCGTCCGGCACGGCGGTCGTGCGGCCGCGGCGGGCGACCCGGCGGAACCGCTCGTCGTCGGCCACCTCCCACTCCACCTCGACCGAGCGGCCGGGCATGCCGCCCCGGCCGTCGGCGGCCAGCGGGTCGGGGGCGAGGCGCGTCCACAGCACGACGCCGTCGGGGAACGGGTCCCCCGAGGCCACCCCGAGGGTGAACGGGAAGGCGAGCGGGCCGGACGGCGCGGCGAACCCGACGCCACCGGGCAGCAGGATCGTGGCCGCGGCGGCACCGGCGGTGCCGGTGAGCACCGTGCGACGGCGGAGCAGGGTCATCGACGACTCCTTCGTGGTGGGGTGTCCCGACCTCACCCGCCGCGGGTGACGACCAGCGCCCGATCGGCTGACCGGAGTACCACGACGGCGTGAACGGTCCAGCGGTCCGCGAGGGCCGTAGGGTCCGGGACCGTGCAGATCCCGATGCCGCCGACGGGCGAGCAGTTCACGATCCGGTCCGGCGAGGTCGAGGCGGTCGTCACGGAGGTGGGGGCGGGCCTGCGCGCGCTCACGGCCGGGCGGCGGGCCCTCGTCGAGACGTTCGGGGCCGACGTCCGGCCCCCGCGCGGCGCCGGCGCCGTGCTCGTGCCGTGGCCCAACCGGACCGCCGGGGGCCGCTGGACCTGGGAGGGGACCCGCCAGCAGCTCGCCCTGAGCGAGCCCGCCGCGGGCAACGCCATCCACGGACTGCTGCGCCACGTCCCGTACCGGGTGGTGGAGCGGGACGGCGCCGCGATCGTGCTGGGGGCCGTCGTCCCGCCGCAGCCGGGCTGGCCCGTGCCGCTGGACACCACCGTGCGCTTCGCCGTGGACGCCGACGGCCTCACCGTCACCCACGCCGTCACCAACGTCGGCACGGCCCCGGTGCCCTTCGGCGTCGGCGCGCACCCCTACCTGCGCGCGGGCGACGCGGCCACCGACGACTGCACCCTGACCCTGGCCGCCACCACGGTGCTGCCGCTGCGCGACGGGCTGCCGTCGGGTCCCGAGGAGCCGATCGACCCCGCGCTGCGGGCGGGCCTGGCGTTGCGCGGCGTCGAGCTCGACCACGCCTTCGGCGGCGCCGAGCCGGTGGACGGGCGGGTCCGGCACCGGCTCTCCGGGCCCGACGGCGCGGTGGAGCTGTGGGCCGACCCGGCCTTCGGGTGGGTGCAGGTGTTCACCCCCGACGACCACCCCGGCCGGGGCCGCGCCATCGCCGTCGAGCCGATGACCTGCCCGCCCGACGCCCTCAACTCCGGCACCGGGCTGCTCGTCGTCGCGCCGGGGGAGACGTGGACCGGCAGCTGGGGGATCGCGCCCCGATGACGTTCGTGACCGGCCCGCGGGTGCTGGTGCGGCAGGTCGACGACACGGCGTGGCGGCTGGAGGAGGCGGTCGTCTACGCCGGGCGGACGGACACGTTCACGGTGCCGGTCGGCACGCTGACCGACTTCGCCTCCGTGCCCCGGGTGTTCGCCTGGCTGGTGCCGAAGTACGGGCGCTTCACCGCGGCGGCCGTGCTGCACGACCACCTGGTGCGGGTGGAGCGGCCGGCCGGGCGGGTCGGCGCCCGCGACGCCGACCGGCTCTTCGCCCGCGCGATGCGCGAGCTGGGCGTGCCGTTCCTGCTGCGCTGGTTCATGTGGGGAGCCGTGCGGCTGGGCTCGCTCACCGACCGCGACGGGCGTTCCGGCTGGTGGCGCGACCTGCCGGCGGTGCTGCTCGTGCTCGTCGCGGCGCTGCCGGTCGTCACGCTGCCCGCGCTCGCGATCCTCGTGGGGATGGTCGTCTTCGCCGTGCAGGAGTTCGTCGTCTACGGGGTGCTGCTGGTGGTGCGGGCGGTCCGGCCGACCGACCGGGCCGTCAACCGCCCGCGCCCGGACTGGCGCACCTGACCCGTATTGCAGGAAGGCCGCCTTGCTGCAACGTCGTTGCGTGAAGGTGGCCTTCCTGCAACGGGCGGCGGGGGCGGGCGGGCCGGTCAGTTGAGGTGCGCGCGCAGGCCGCGGGCCGCGGTGCGCAGCCGGTCGGCGTGGGCGGCGGGCGCCCGCTCGGCCCGCTGCTCGAGCAGCGCCGCCCCCTCCGGCCACCGGCCCTGGTCGCCCAGGGCCTGCCCCAGCTCCAGGACGTCGGCCAGCCGCACGCCGGGCAGCAGCAGCCGCATGCGCAGCACCCACTCCAGGTCGCGGGGCCGCTGCCGGGCCCGGTAGGTGCCGCGCAGGTTCTCCAGCATCCGCACGAGGATCGTGCGCACCGGCGCGGCGGTGAGCAGGTGCGGGCCGAACGGCACCTCCGGGCCCGCGCCGGTGGCCCGCCGGAACAGCTGCTCGCACTGGGCCCCGGTCAGGTCGGCGCCGCCGGCGAACACGTCGAGGTAGCGCGACGTGCCCGTGGGCCGCACCAGGAAGTGCCCGGGCATGCCGACGCCCTCGATCGGCACCCCGGCCCGGCGCCCGACCTCCATCGTCACGACGGCGAGCGTGATCGGGATGCCGACCCTGCGGTGCAGGACATGGTGCAGCAGCGAGTTGCGCGGGTCGGTGTAGTCGGCGGTGTTGCCGCGGAAACCCTCCTCGACGAACAGCCGCCTGCGCAGCCCGTCGACGGAGGTGACGCCGGTGGCGAGCCGGTCCAGCTCCGCCAGCCAGCGCCGCTCGTCGAGGGCGGCGTCGGCCCCGGCCGCCAGGGCCAGCGCGGCGCGGTCGAGCGCGGGATCGGGCACGGCGACGAGCCGTCCGAACCGCTGCACGGCGTCCACGGCCCCATCCTCCCCCGGCTGGTAGGACTGGGGGAATGACCGTCAACGACCAGGTGCGCCTCGCCGCCCGCCCGCGGGGCCTGCCCACACCCGACGTCTGGGAGCACACCACCGAGCCGGTGCCCGAGCCCGGCGAGGCCGGTTCGTGGTGCGCGTGACGCACCTGTCGCTCGACCCGGCCATGCGCGGCTGGATGAACGACGTCCGCTCCTACGTGCCCCCGGTCGGGCTGGGCGAGGTCATGCGGGCGCTCGGCGCGGGCGTGGTCGTCGCGTCGCGGCACCCCGGCTTCCCCGAGGGCACCACGGTCACCGGCACGTTCGGGGTGCAGTCCCACGCCGAGTCCGACGGCACCGGCGTGCTCGCCGTCGACCCGGCGGCGGCGCCGGTCCCCACGCACCTGTCGCTGCTCGGCATGACCGGGCTGACCGCCTACTTCGGGCTGTTCGACGTCGGCGCGCTCCGCGACGGCGAGACCGTGCTCGTGTCCGGGGCGGCGGGCGCGGTCGGCAGCGTCGTCGGCCAGCTCGCGAAGATCCGCGGCTGCCGGGTGGTCGGCATCGCGGGCGGGCCCGAGAAGTGCGCGTGGCTGGTCGACGAGCTGGGCTTCGACGCCGCGATCGACTACCGCGCCCGCGACGTCAACCGGGCGATCCGCACCCACGCCCCGGACGGCGTCGACGTCTACTTCGACAACGTCGGCGGCGAGATCCTCGACGCCGCGCTGGCCCGGCTGCGGCGCGGGGCGCGCGTCGTCATCTGCGGGGCGATCAGCACCTACAACGCCACCGAGGCCCCGCCGGGCCCGGCGAACTACATGTCGCTGCTGGTGAACCGGGCGCGGATGGAGGGCTTCCTGGTGTTCGACTACGCCGACCGCTACGCCGAGGCCGTCACCGAGATGGCGCGCTGGCTCGGCGAGGGGCGGCTGCGCAGCCGCGAGGACGTCGTCCGCGGCTCCGTCGCCGACTTCCCGGAGGTCTTCCTGCGCCTGTTCCGCGGCGACAACACGGGCAAGCTGGTCCTGCAGATCGCGGACTGACAGGGTACGAACGCACTCGATCACGACGAACGGAGCACCGATGCGCGTCTTCAACGGGGTGGACGACCTGCGGTCGGCCGTCGGCACGACGATCGGCACGAGCGACTGGATGACGGTCGACCAGGGCCAGATCGACGGGTTCGCCGACGCCACGCACGACCACCAGTGGATCCACGTCGACCCGGAGCGGGCGAAGGAGGGCCCGTTCGGCACGACGATCGCCCACGGCTTCCTCACCCTCTCCCTGCTGCCCGTGCTGATCTCGCAGGTCTACCGCGTGGACGGGGTCAAGATGGGGGTCAACTACGGGCTCAACAAGGTGCGGTTCACCTCACCCGTGCCCGTCGGCAGCAAGGTCCGGGGCAGGATCGAGCTGACCGACGTCGCGGACGCCGCGGGCGGCGCGGTCCAGATCACCAACGCGGTCACGGTGGAGATCGACGGCTCCGAGCGGCCCGCCCTGGTCGCGGAGTGGCTCACCCGCCAGTACGTGTAGAGGAGAACCCATGCGCGACGCCGTCATCTGCGAGCCGGTCCGGACCCCCGTCGGCGGGTTCGGCGGGTCCCTGCGGGACGTCCCGGCCCACGAGCTCGCCGCCACCGTCATCCGCGGGCTGCTCGAGCGCACGGCGCTGCCGCCGGACGCCGTCGACGACGTCGTGCTCGGGCACTGCTACCCCACCATGGACGCCCCGGCGATCGGGCGCGTCGCCGCGCTCGACGCCGGGCTGCCTGTGACCGTCACCGGGCTGCAGCTCGACCGCCGCTGCGGCTCGGGCCTGCAGGCCGTGCTGTACGCGGCCATGCAGGTGCAGGCGGGCGCGTCGGACGTGGTGCTGGCCGGCGGCGCGGAGTCGATGAGCAACGCGTCGTTCTACTCCACGTCGATGCGCTGGGGCACCCGCGGCGGGGCGCCCGGGGTGATGCTGCACGACTCGCTGGCCCGGGGCCGGGTCACCGCGGGCGGGATCCACTTCCCGGTCCCCGGCGGCATGCTGGAGACCGCGGAGAACCTGCGCCGCGAGTACGGCGTCCCGCGCGAGGAGCAGGACGAGTACGCGGTGCGGTCGCACCGGCGGGCGGCGGCGGCGCGCGACGGCGGGCTGTTCGCCGAGGAGATCGTCCCGGTCACCGTGAAGGGCCGGAAGGGCGACACCGTCGTCGACACCGACGAGCACATCCGGGCCGACTCCTCGGTGGAGAAGCTCGCCGGCCTGCGCCCGATCCTCGGCCGCGACGACCCGGACGCCACGGTCACGGCCGGCAACGCCAGCGGCCAGAACGACGGCGCCGCGGTCTGCGTGGTCACCCACCCGGCGCGCGCGGAGGAGCTGGGCCTGCGGCCGCTGGCCCGGCTCCTGTCGTGGGGCGTCGGCGGGGTCCCGCCGGCGACGATGGGCATCGGCCCGGTGCCGGCCGTCGCGAAGGCGCTGGACGCCGCGGCGCTGACGCTGGCCGACATGGACCTCATCGAGCTGAACGAGGCCTTCGCCGCGCAGGTCCTGGCGTGCACGCGGGAGTGGAAGTTCACCGAGGCCGACTTCGAGCGCACCAACGTCCACGGCTCGGGCATCTCGCTCGGCCATCCGGTCGGCGCCACCGGCGGGCGGATCCTCGCGACCCTCACCCGGGAGATGGCCCGCCGCGACGCGCGGTACGGGCTGGAGACGATGTGCATCGGCGGCGGTCAGGGCCTCGCGGCGGTGTTCGAGCGCGTCTGATCGGCCCCCCTTGTCGGCTGTTCGGCCCATTTTCGACCGGCGTGACGTGAAACACCCGGCGCCCCGGGTACGAGATGTCCTGTAGACCAACTGCAGGAGTCGGGGAGATGTCGGACATGCCGGTGACCACCGTGTCGAGCGAGACGGGCCTGAGCGGCCGAGAACGGGCGCTGCTGCGGGCGGTGTCCGCCGGCCGCGGCGAGTTCCGGGGCGGCTGCGTGCCCGTCCTGCTGATCGACGGGCTGGCGTGCACCGACTTCGCCGCCGCCCACCGCCTGCTCGGAGCGGGCCTGCTCGTCCCACCGGACGCCACCGTCCCCCTCGCGCCCGCCGCGCTCACCGACGCGGGCCGCGCCGCCCTCGGCGGCTGATCCCCCGCCACCCTGCGGGGTGGATCACACGGAACCGGCTTGCCGGAACTCCGGCACGGGTACATGCTTGCGGTCGACAACTTGTTGTATGACGCATGCAAACCCGAGGTAAAGCCCGTGCCCACCGACGACGACCTCCGGACGGCCGACGCCGTCGGCATCGAGCTCGTCCGGCTCGTCAAGCTGCTCGAGCGCAAGCACGCCCACTACCGCGCCGAGCACCCCGACGCCGTCGAGCGCCCCACCTACCTGCTGCTCGTCCACCTCGTGAAGGACGGACCGCAGCGGGCGGGCACCCTCGCCGATGCCGTGCACTCCGACCCGTCCACCGTGAGCAGGCAGATCGCCCAGCTCGTCCGGCTGGGCCTGGTCGAGCGCACCGCCGACCCGCAGGACGGGCGGGCGACGCTGCTCGCCGCCACCGCGGAGGGCCACCGCGTGTTCGAGGAGAACCGGCGCACCCGCACCGAGCGCATCGCCGAGCTGCTGTCGGGCTGGGAGCCCGCCGACCGCAGGCGCTTCGCGGAGCTCCTCGGCCGCTTCACCTCCGACTTCGAGACCCACATCGCCACCGGACCGGGCCCCTCCCTCGCCCCGGCCCGCGCCTGAGGAGAGACCCATGTCCGCGCCCACCGCGGCCGCGCCCCCCGCCCAGGGGTTGCTGAGCCACCGCCAGATCCTGACGATCTTCGCCGGGCTGATGATCGGCATGTTCCTGGCCGCCCTCGACCAGACGATCGTCGCCACGTCGATCCGCACCATCGCCGACGACCTCGACGGGCTGAGCCTGCAGGCCTGGGCGACCACCGCCTACCTGATCACGGCCACGATCACGACGCCGCTCTACGGCAAGCTCTCCGACATCTTCGGCCGCAAGCCGCTGTTCCTCACGGCCATCGGCATCTTCGTGCTGGGCTCGATCGCCTGCACGTTCGCCACCTCGATGTACCAGCTCGCGGTGTTCCGCGGGATCCAGGGTCTGGGCGCGGGCGGCCTGTTCTCGCTGGCCCTGACGATCATCGGGGACATCGTCGCGCCCCGCGAGCGGGCCAAGTACCAGGGCTACTTCGTCGCCGTCTTCGGCACCTCGTCGGTGCTCGGCCCGGTGGCGGGCGGCTTCTTCGCCGGCCAGGCCGAGATCCTCGGCATCACCGGGTGGCGCTGGGTCTTCCTGATCAACGTTCCGCTCGGCATCCTCGCGCTGATCGTCGTCACCCGGGTGCTCAACGTGCCGCACACCCAGCGCAGGCACCGCATCGACTGGCCTGGCGCGCTCGCGCTCGTGGTCGGCCTGGTGCCGCTGCTCGTCGTCGCCGAGCAGGGCCGGATCTGGGGCTGGGACTCCCCGCGGGCCCTGGCCTGCTACGGCATCGGCGCGCTGGGCATCCTCGCGTTCGTCCTGCTGGAGCGCCGGATCGGCGACGACGCGCTGCTGCCCCTGCGGATGTTCCGCAACGGCGTGTTCAGCTGGGGCTCGGTCGCGGGCTTCGTCGCCGGCATGGGCATGTTCGGCGCGCTCGCGCTGCTGCCGCTGTACCTGCAGATCGTCAAGGGGTCGACGCCCACCGAGGCCGGCCTGCAGACGCTCCCTCTGGTGCTGGGCATCATGAGCATGTCCGTGTTCTCCGGGCAGATGATCTCCCGCACCGGCCGCTACAAGATCTGGCCGATCATCGGCCTGTCGCTGATGATCGTCGGGATCGGCGCGCTGTCGTTCATCGGCGTCGACACCCCGTACTGGCAGGTCGCGCTGATCATGGTCGTGATCGGCTGGGGCCTGGGCGGCAACATGCAGCCGCTGACCCTCGCCGTGCAGAACGCGGCCGCCCCGCGCGACATGGGCGTCGCGACCGCGTCGGCGACGTTCTTCCGCCAGATGGGCGGCACGCTCGGCACCGCGGTGTTCCTGTCGGTGCTGTTCAGCGCGCTGGGCGGGCAGGTGGCCGACAACTTCCGCGCCGCCGCGGGCACGCCCGCCTTCCAGGCCGCGGTCGCCGACCCGGCCGTCGCCGCCAACCCGGCCAACGCCCCCATCCTGGGCGCGCTGTCGGGCACGCCGATCTCGTTCGACGACTCCTCGTTCCTCTCCGCCGCCGACCCGGTGCTCGCCCGGCCGATCCTCGACGGCTTCGCGGGCTCGATGAGCATCGTGTTCCTCGGCGCCGCGGCGGTGCTGGTCATCGGCCTGTTCGCGGTGATCATGATGAAGGAGGTGCCGCTGCGCACCCAGTCCGGCGTGGACGCCCGCGCCGGGGAGGACGCCGCCGCGGCCGCGGAGCCGGCCCCCGGGGCCGTCCCGGCCGGGACCGACCCGTCCCGCGGGCGGGCGGCCGCCGGTGCCGCGACGGACGGCGCCTCCACCGGCCGGATCCCGGTCGGAGCGGCGCCGGACGGGGACACCCCGGACGGGAACACCCCGGACGGGAACACCCTGAACGGGGACGCACGGGGCGGGGTCGCCCGGGCCGGGATCGTCCGCGACGGGGTCGACGGCGGGTCGACCGCCGCGCCCGGCAGCACCAACGGCAGCGGCCCGAACGGCACCCCTACCCACGGCACCGGCACCCATGCCGACGGCACGAACGGCAGCGGCCCGAACGGCAGCGCCGCCGTCCCGGTCTCGGTGGCCACGCTCGTCGCCGAGCCCCGCACCCAGCCCGGGCCCACGGCCGACTCCCCGGCCGAGCCCACGCCGGCCGACGCCCGCGACCGGCTGCTCGCGATGCTGCTGCCCGACCCGCAGCGCGCGCTCACGGTCGTGCACGCCGCGGAACGGGCGCGCGACGCCCTGCGCCGCGCCCGGGCGGAGCTGGAGGAGCGCTCGGCCGAGCTCGACGGCGCGGCCGAGGAGCTCGTCGCGCAGGGGCTCAGCCCGGCCCAGGTCCGCGCGCTGCTCGGCCTGGCCGGGGACGAG
>JAPLAT010000679.1 GCA_026393175.1 Pseudonocardiales bacterium | reverse complement strand
CGGTGCCGTCGCCCAGCACCTCGGCCTGGTTCTCGATGGCCCGCTTGAGCGCGCCGATGTCGTCGCGCAGCCGGGCGGCGCGCTCGAACTCCATGCCCTCGGAGGCCTGCGCCATCCGCCGCTCCATCTGGCGGACGAGATGGTCGGTGCGGCCGGCGAGGAAGTCGCAGAAGTCGTCGACGATGTCGCGGTGCTCCTGCGCGTCGACCTTCCCGACGCACGGCGCCGAGCACTTGTCGATGTACCCGAGCAGGCAGGGGCGACCGATCTGGTTGTGCCGCTTGAAGACTCCGGTCGAGCACGTTCGTGCCGGGAACACGCGCAGCAGCAGGTCGAGCGTCTCGCGAATGGCCCACGCATGAGCGTAGGGACCGAAGTAGCGTACGCCCTTACGGCGGGGTCCGCGGTACACGAACAGGCGTGGGAATTCCTCGTTCATCGTCACCGCGAGCATCGGGTAGCTCTTGTCGTCGCGGTAGCGGACATTGAACCGTGGATCGAATTCCTTGATCCAGTTGTACTCGAGCTGGAGCGCCTCGACCTCGGTGCCGACGACCGTCCACTCCACGCGGGCGGCTGTGGTGACCATCTGCCGGGTGCGCGGGTGCAGCCCCGAGAGGTCCGCGAAGTAGGAGTTGAGCCGCTGGCGCAGGCTCTTCGCCTTGCCGACGTAGATCACCCGCCCCTGCGGGTCGGAGAAGCGGTAGACGCCGGGGGCCTCGGGGATCGACCCGGGCGCGGGGCGGTAACTGGCGGGATCCGGCATGGCCCCGCCAGGGTAGGACCGGGGGCCGACAGCGGCATCCACCGGGACCGGTCCCCGAACGGGGGACCATCCTGCGGGTGGTGCGTGCGATGCTCACGCCCTGCACGGCCGCCGGACCCCCCGCGTGCCGACCGACCCCCCACCGGGAGGCCCGCCATGACCGACCCCAACGGCCCCGCCGCCTGGAACCCGGCGGGCCGGCCGCCCCAGCAGGGGCAGGGCTCCGACCCGGAGCTGACGCAGCTCCCGGGTCAGGGCGCGCCCGGTCAGCAGTACCCGGGCTACCCCCAGCAGGGGGCCTACCCGGAGACCCAGCTCGGCCGGCCGGACCAGGGCGCGTCGTACCCCGGCGCCTACCCCGGCCAGCAGCCCTACCCGGGGCAGTACCCCGGCCAGTACCCCGGCCAGTACCCGGAGCAGGGATACCCCACGCAGGGCTGGCCCCAGCAGGGCGGCTACCCCCAGCAGGGCACCTACCCCGGCTACCCGACGGCGGGCGCCGAGACCCAGGCCGGCTACGGCCCGCCCGGGTACCCGCCCGGCGGGTACCCCGGGCCGCCGCAGGGCGCGGCGCCGAAGCGCGGCGGCGGCAAGGTGTGGATCATCGTCGCGGCCGTCGTGGCGGCGCTGGCCGTCGCCGCGGCGGTGGTCGTGGTCGTGCTGGTCAACCGCTCCCCCGACCCCGACACCCCGGTGGCCCAGGCCACGTCCGCGCCGGGCACGGAGATCCCCGACGGCTCGCCGTCCGGGCTCACCGACTCGATCACCCTCGACGGCGGCGACAGCACCGTCGGGCGCCTGGAGGTCGGCGTCCGCTTCGAGCACCCCTACCCCACCGAGGTCACCGGGGTGCTCACCTCGCCCGGCGGGCGGTCGGCCGTCGTCGTGGGCCGCGGGTCGGAGACCTCGCTGCAGCTGACGAGCACCGATCCCGCGTCCCCGCTGCAGAACCTGCTGGGCGAGCCCGTCACCGGCCGGTGGGACCTCACGCTCACCGACGGCGTCCCCGCCGACGCGGGCCGCCTCGTCAGCTGGGACATCACGGCCTACCCGGCCGCGGGGGACGCGCCGGAGCCGGTGGCGGCCGCGCAGAACGGCACCTCCTCCCCCGGCGTGGTCGTGCCGGACGACTCCGACGTGGGCGTCTCGGACACGATCCTGCTCTCGGGCTACGGCGACGTCGACCGGGTGCGCGTGGACGTGCAGATCACCCACGAGGTGCCCTCCGACCTCGTCGTGCAGCTGCGCACACCCACCGGGGAGGTCGTCGCGCTGGCCGACCACGACTCGTCGGGCACGTTCACCTACGAGTCGACGGCGGCCGGGTCCCCGCTCGCGTCGGTCGTCGGCACGCCGCTGGCCGGGCCGTGGGAGCTGATCGTCACCGACGACATCATCCTCGACGAGGGCACGTTCGCGGGCTGGAGCATCACGGTCAACGGCTGAGTGTCGGGGCGGGCTGGTACTCCTGTCCGGACACGAACGCGCGTTCGACGGGAGCCGGGATGGGCGCCGACAAGCTCGACACGATCCGCAAGCTGCTCGCCAAGGCCGAGGGCGCGGCCACGCCCGCCGAGGCCGAGGTCTACACGGCCAAGGCGCTGGAGCTCGCGGCCCGGCACGGGATCGACGCCGCCCTGCTCGCCGCCGCCCGGTCCGGCGGCGACGGGCCGGGCCCCGACGGCCTG
This sequence comes from Pseudonocardiales bacterium, assembly GCA_026393175.1. Taxonomy (GTDB): domain Bacteria; phylum Actinomycetota; class Actinomycetes; order Mycobacteriales; family Pseudonocardiaceae; genus Pseudonocardia. Next base: position 9,499 of record JAPLAT010000679.1, on the reverse strand, counting down.
GGCGGCACCCGCGTGGAGATGGACGACCCCTACAGCGCGGGCAAGGCCCGGCTGCTCGGCTGGATCGCGAGCGCGTCGGGCTGCCGGTCGGTGCTGCACGACGTCGGGGGCGGGCGGGTCGGCGCGGTCACGGTGTTCGGCCACGCGTCCGACCGGGAGCGGGTGGAGCTGCTCTACACCTCGCTGCTGCTGCAGGCCGTCGGCCAGCTCGTCCGGGTGCGGCCGCCGGACCCCCGGGAGTCGGTGGCGGCCTACCGGCGGTCCTGGCTGCACGGCTTCGCCGTCGAGGTGCACCGGCGGCTGGCCGCGGCCCACGAGAGCGCGCTGCGGGAGGCCCGCTCCCCCGCCGACGGCGGGTCCGGCGGGCCGTCCGTCGCCCTCGTGCTGGCCGACCGCAGGCAGCGGGTCGATCGGGCCTACGCCGAGGCCTTCCCCCGGCTCGGCGCCGCCCGCCGGTCCGTGCTCTCCGGGTCGGGCTTCGGTGCCGGGAGCCGCGCGGGCGCCCGGGCCGACCTCGGGGGCCGGTCCGTCGACCACCGCGGCCCCCGGACCCTCCCCGCGCGGTGACCGCCCGGCCCGGCGCGGGCGGGCGGGGCGGCGGGGGTCAGGCCGGCAGGGCCAGCAGGTGGTCGACCACGGTGTCGAGGCGCTCGGCGGCCACGTGCGGGCGCTCCACGGTGGCGGGGACGGCGCCCTCCAGCCGGGTCGCGAGGCCTCCGACCAGCCCGGCGCGCACGGCGCCGTGCACGTCCCAGGAGTGCGCGGCCACCAGGGCGACCCGCTCCCGGGGCGTCTCGACGGCGGCGCAGGCCCAGTCGTACACGCGGGCGGGCGGCTTGAACGCGGCGATCGTCTCCGCGGAGTGCACGCCCCGCAGGTAGGTGCGCAGGCCGGCGCGGTCGAGCGCGTCGCAGGCCGTGCGGGCGGCGCCGTGGGTGAACGCGTAGGTGGGGATCTTCGCCCGGGCCAGGGCCTGCAGGGCGGGCTCCACGTCACGGTGCGGGGGCAGGTGCGCGAACCCGGAGAGGACGTGGTCGAGCGCCTCCTCCGAGAGCGTGTGCCCGGCGGTGGTGCGCAGGGCGGCCCGGGCCACCTCGCCGAAGGGCTTCGCGCGCCCGGCGAGCGTGAGCGCCATGCCGTCGCGCAGCGCGCGGGTGAAGAACAGCTCCCACTCGTGGGCGGGCCGGCCCACGTCGACGAACCGGGCCGCCAGCGCGTCCACCCGCAGCATCGTCTCGAACACGTCCACCAGTACCGCGCGGGGGCGCCGCGCCGCCGCCCTCGGCCGTTCGGGTGGCTCGCCGCCGGACGTCATCGCTCTCCCGTCGTCGGATCTGCTCCGTTCGGGGGACATCGTGGCTCAGTGCGACGGCACCGACACGCGGGGCTGCGGGGACAGGCGCCGAACGGCCCGCAGCACGCGCCGAACGTGCAGCGCCCGCAGCGGGGCCAGGGCGTACCCGGGGTAGCTGGCCAGCCACACCGCGCTGCCGAGGCTGACCGCGTCGGCCCCGGCCCAGAAGTACTCGCGGCAGTCGGCGACGGTGCGGATGCCGCCGGTGGCGATGATGGGCAGCGTCACCCCGGACTCGCGCAGCTCCGACACCACGCGCAGCCCGATCGGCTTGATCGCCCGCCCGGAGAGGCCGCCGTAGCGGTTGGACAGGAACGGTTCGCCGGTGCGCGGGTCCAGCCGCAGCGCCTTGACGGTGTTGATCGCCGTGAGCGCCGAGACCCCGGCCCTGGCCGCCTGGCGGGCGTTGCGCAGGTAGTCGTAGTCCGGCGACAGCTTGAGGATCACGGGGTGGTTGCTGCGCGGCACCGCCTCGTCGAGCACGTCCTGCAGGATCGTGGAGAAGTCGAAGTTGACGTTGTGGCAGCTGACGTTGAACTCGACGGCGGCGATCTCCCCGGCGGGCACCGCGGCGTTCACCCGGTCCACGAGCGTGACGAACTCGGCGGCGGAGAACCCGCCGAGGGAGATGATCGTGCGCTGGTCGCGGGTGCGCGGGTGGTAGTCGCGCAGGTAGGCGTCGATGCCGACGTTGCACCAGCCGAACGCGTTGATCCAGCCGCCGTCGACGCCGCGCAGCACCCGGCCGTAGCGCCGGAGCAGGCCGGGCAGCTCGGTGAGGCGGTAGTCGTCGCGGGTGGAGAAGTGCCCCTCGCGCGGCTCGACGGTGAGGGTGCGGGTGGTCACCGCCCCGAACTCCGAGAGCGGCACGAACAGCGACACCGGGCTCATGCCGTAGGGCACGAGCGGTGCGTTCGCGACGCCGTAGCCGAGCAGGCTCGACGAGGTGACGAGCCGGTTGCGCAGCACGATGTCGCCGAGGCGCACCTCGTCCCGCTCCTGGTTCCGGGTGTGCAGCACGACCCGATGCTAGGTCGTGTCGCCGGTCACCGGCCGGTAGGGCCGCTCGGGCCACCACGGCCAGCCCGGCGGGAGGCCCTGCGGCACCCGGTCGGGGAAGGCGGCCGGGCGCTTCTCCAGGAACGCCCCGACGCCCTCCGCCACGTCGGCGGAGCGGCCGCGGTGCACCATCGCGGCCGAGTCCACCTCGTGCGCGGCCATCGGGTGGTCGGCCCCGAGCATCCGCCACATCATCTGCCGCGCCATCGCCACCGACACCGGGGCGGCGTGCTCCACGATCTCCGCGGCCAGCGCGTACGCCGCCGGGAGCAGCGCGTCCGGGGCGTGCACCGCGCGGACCAGGCCCGCCTCGTGCGCCTCCGCGGCGTCGAACACCCGGCCGGTCACCGCCCACTCGACCGCCCGGCTGATGCCCACCACGCGGGGCAGGAACCAGCTCGACGCGGCCTCCGGGACGATCCCGCGGCGGGCGAACACGAACCCGATGCGGGCCGCGGTCGAGGCCAGGCGCACGTCCATCGGCAGCGTCATCGTGGCGCCGACGCCGACCGCAGGGCCGTTGATCGCGCCGATCACCGGCTTGAGGCTCTCGAAGATCCGCAGGGCGACCAGGCCGCCGCCGTCGCGGTGCCGCTCGGGCGTTCCCTCGGCGGCGCCCTGGTCGAACGTGGCGCCGCCGCCGGCGAGGTCGGCACCGGCGCAGAAGCCGCGGCCCGCGCCGGTGACGACCACGGCGCGGACGTCGTCGTCGGCGTCGGACCGGTCGAGGGCGTCGCGCAGCTCGTCGCCCATGCGGGCGGTGAACGCGTTGAGCCGCTCGGGACGGTGCAGCGTGAGCGTCAGGACCCCGTCGGCGACGGCGTAGGTGATCTGCTCGTACTCCACGCGCGGGTCAGTCCGTCGCGGCGGGGCGGGTCGCCGCGGCGTGCAGCGCCCGCAGGCGCCGCATGGCGTCCACCGCGCGCTGCCCGTCGGCGGACTGCACCGCCATCATCGGCAGGTACTCGTAGTCGGGCAGGTCCAGCCGGGCCCAGGACGCGCCGTCGGGGAAGCCCACGCGCACGACCTCGGTCCAGGACAGCCGCCGGGCGAGCCCGATGTTGCGCACCTCGACGCCCTCGGCGTCGGCGCGGACCCGCGGGCGGGCGAGCAGTAGCAGCCCACCCGCGATGAACAGCCCGAGCACGACGACCGCGACCTGGTCGGCCAGCCGGAAGAACACCCCGGTGTCGGTGGTGCGCAGCAGCACGGCGATGACGACGAACAGCGCCACGACCAGCACCGCACCGGCCCAGGCCAGCACGAACGAGCGGCGGGGGCGGATCACGACGGGCGTGTCCACCGGCGGGGCCGTCACGACGCGCCGCCGCGCAGGTCCCGCAGCACGAGCGCGGTCTGCAGGGCGGCGAGGCACGCCTCGGCGCCCTTGTCCTCGGCCGCACCGGGCCCGCCTGCGCGGTCGACGGCCTGGGCGTGGGTGTCGCAGGTGAGCACCCCGTTGCCGACGGGGGTGCGCTCGTCCAGCGCGACCCGGGTCAGCCCCGCGGTGACGGCGTCGCACACGTACTCGAAGTGCGGCGTGCCGCCGCGGACCACGGCCCCGAGCGCCACCACGGCGTCGTGGGTGCGGGCGAGCTCCTGGCAGACCACCGGCAGCTCGACGGTGCCGGGCACGCGCACGACGGTCGGCGCGTCGATCCCGGCCTCCTTCGCCGTGGCCGTGGCCCGCTCCAGCAGCAGCTCGACGACATCGGCGTGCCAGGTGGTGGCGGCGATCCCGAGCCGCAGCCCGGCCGCGTCCGGCACCGCGCCCGCGGGGCGCCCCTCACCGCTCACGACGCCGTCCCGCCGTCCGGGCCCGCCACGCCCGCGGGGGCGTCGAGGTCGGGCAGGTCGTGGCCCATCCGGTCGCGCTTGGTGCGCAGGTAGCCGAGGTTCTCCGGCACCGCGCGCACCGGCAGCGGGACGCGGCCGGTGATGCGCAGGCCGTAGCCCTCCAGGCCGGCGCGCTTGTCGGGGTTGTTGGTGAGCAGCCGCATCGACCGCACGCCGAGGTCGGCGAGGATCTGCGCGCCCATGCCGTAGTCGCGGGCGTCGGCGGGCAGGCCCAGCGCGAGGTTGGCGTCGACGGTGTCGGCGCCGGCCTCCTGCAGCTGGTAGGCCTGCAGCTTGTGCAGCAGGCCGATGCCCCGGCCCTCGTGACCGCGCATGTAGAGCACGATGCCGCGGCCCTCCTCGGCGACCGCGGCCAGCGCGGCGTCGAGTTGGGGGCCGCAGTCGCAGCGCAGCGAGCCCATGACGTCACCGGTGAGGCACTCCGAGTGCACCCGGACGAGCACCTCCTCACCGTCGTCGGCCGCCGTGCCGATGTCGCCGCGGACCATGGCGATGTGCTCGATGCCGTCGAGCAGGGAGTCGTAGCCGTAGGCGGTGAACTCGCCGTGCGCGGTGGGGATGCGCGCCTGCGCGACCCGCACGACGTGCTTCTCGAACCGCCGTCGGTAGGCGATCAGGTCGGCGATGGTGACGAGGGTGAGCTCGTGCTCCTCGGCGAAGACGCGCAGCTCGTCGCCGCGGGCCATGTCGCCCTCGGTCTTCTGGGACACGATCTCGCACAGGGCGCCCGCGGGGGCGAGCCCGGCCATCCGCGACAGGTCGACCGCGGCCTCGGTGTGCCCCGGCCGGCGCAGCACGCCGCCCTCCCTGGCCCGCAGCGGCAGCACGTGCCCGGGCCGGACGAGGTCGGTCGGCTCGGTGCCGGGGCCGGCGAGGAGCCGGATCGTCAGCGCGCGGTCGGCCGCGGAGATGCCCGTGGTGATGCCCTCGCGGGCGTCCACGGTGACCGTGAACGCGGTGCGGAAGCTGTCCGAGTTGGTGTGGTGCATCGGCGGCAGGTCGAGCCGGTCGCACTCGCCCTCGGTGAGCGCCACGCAGATGTAGCCCGAGGTGTAGCGCACCATGAACGACACCAGCTCGGGCGTCGCCATCTCGGCGGCGAAGATCAGGTCGCCCTCGTTCTCGCGGTCCTCGTCGTCGACCACGACCACGGCCTTGCCCGCCTTCAGGTCGACGAGCGCCCGCTCGATCGACTCGACACCCGTGGGATGCATCGCAACACCGTCCATTTCTGCACCGCTCACGCGCGGTACCCCGCCGTGAGCCGCTCGACGTACTTGGCGATGACGTCGACCTCGATGTTGACGGTATCCCCCGGGCGCCGGATGCCGAGTGTGGTGTGCGCCAACGTCGTGGGGATCAGGGCCACCGAGAAGAAGTCCGGGCCGACCGCGGCGACGGTGAGCGACACCCCGTCCACGGTGATCGAGCCCTTCTCCACGACGTACCGGGCCAGCTCGGGGTCCAGGGAGAAGCGCAGCTCGTCGCTGCGCTCGGCGGGGGACCGCGAGAGCAGCGTCGCGACGCCGTCGACGTGGCCCTGCACGATGTGCCCGCCCAGGCGCCCGCCCGCCGCCATCGCGCGCTCGAGGTTCACCGGCGTCCCGGCCGTGACGGCGCCCAGGCTGGTCCGCTTCAGCGTCTCGGGCACCAGCTCGACGTCGAACGTGCCGCCGGCCCCGCCGTCGGGGTCGATCACCGTCAGGCACACGCCGTTCACCGCGATCGAGTCGCCGTGCCCCGCGTCGGAGGTGACGACCGGCCCGCGCACGGTGAACACCACCACCTCGGCGTCCTCGCGCACGGCGAGCACCTCACCCATCTCCTCGACGATGCCCGTGAACATGGCCCCATCCTCCCTCACGGCGTCGCGTCCCGGTCGGGGCCGTCGGCCCCGTCACGGCGGGACGCGGCCCGGGCCCGCTCGCGCAGCGCGCGGACCGCGCGGGCGGGGTCGTCGGCGCCGTAGACGGCCGACCCGGCGACGAAGCAGTCGACCCCGGCCTCGGCGGCGGCGGCGATGGTGTCGGCGTTGATGCCGCCGTCGATCTCGACGAGCACCGTGAGGTGGCCGGTGTCCACCAGCCGGCGCGCGGTGCGCACCTTGTCCAGCACGTCGGGGATGAAGCCCTGCCCGCCGAACCCGGGCTCGACGCTCATCACCAGCAGCGTGTCGTAGTGCCTCAGCGTCTCGACGTGCGGTTCGAGCGGCGTGCCCGGCTTGATCGACAGCCCGGCCCGGGCACCCGCCGCCCGCAGGTCCTTCGCCAGCGCGACGGGATCGGCCGCCGCCTCGGCGTGCACGGTGACGTTGTACGCGCCGGACTCGGCGTACCCGACCGCCCAGCGGTCCGGGTTCTCGATCATGAGGTGGCAGTCAAGCGGCAGCTCGGTGGCCGCGAGCAGGCTCTGCACGACGGGCAGGCCGAGCGTCAGGTTCGGGACGAAGTGCCCGTCCATGACGTCGACGTGCACCCAGTCCGCCCCCTCGCCCGGCTCCGTGACGGCGGCGATCTCGTCGGCGAGCCGGGCGAAGTCGGCGTTGAGGATGCTGGGGGCGATCAGGGGACGCACGCCGCGAGGGTACGGGCGCCCGCCGGGTGCCTCACGCCCGGACGAAGTCCGCGACCAGCCGGGCGACCGCCACCGGGTCCTGCAGCGGCATCCCGTGCCCGACGCCGGGCAGCTCGACGGTGTCCGCGGCCGGCAGCCAGTCCGCCAGCAGCGCGACGGCCTCGGCGAACATCGGCGTCACGCGCCGGCTCTCGGCCCCGGTGACCAGCAGCGTCCGGGCCCGGACCCCGGCGGCGGTCGCGGCGTCGAAGCGCCAGTCGACCGCGGCGGCCCGGACCTCGTCGGTGAGGAAGTACGCGGCGTCGCGGGTGAGCCGGTCGGGGGCGTCCTCGCCGAGCCGGGCGCGCAGCAGGGCCCGGTAGTCGAGGCCGTCGACCCCGCGCAGGAACAGGTCGGCGGCGCGGGCCACGTCGCCGTCGGCCAGCGCCGCCATGACCGGCCCGACGACCCGGGCGTTCGTCTCCTCCGCCGAGGGCACGGCCGGCTGGGGCGCCGGCTCCAGCAGCACCAGGCCCTCGACGAGGTCGGGGTGGTCCAGGGCGGCCTGCAGCCCGATGCAGGCGCTGGAGGAGTGGCCGACCCACACGGCCCGCTCGATCCCGAGCCCGCGCAGCAGCGCGCAGCACTGCCGGGCGTGGTCGGCCAGGCTCAGCGGCCCGGTCGGCCGCGAGCTGGCGCCGTAGCCCGCGCGGTGGACGCGGACCACCCGCAGCCCGTCGAGGGCGGGCTGGTCGAACACCGGCCGGAACCACTCGCCGAACATCCCGGCGTGCGCGAGCAGTACCGCCGGTCCGGGGGCGTCCGCGCCGCGTTCCCAGTACTCCAGCTCGGCGTCGCCGACGTCCATCCGGCGGGCGGCCGCGGCCGGGGCGCCCCCGCCCGGTGCGCCGAGCCAGCCGAGCCGCCCGGCCAGGCCCAGGTCGTCGCGGTTGGCCCAGTGCTCGACGAGCAGGCCGTCGGCCGTGCGGAACCAGTGCGTCTGGGTCACCGCGAACGGCCGCCCGGTCGGTGGGCGCACGGCGACGACCGCGCCGTCCGGGCCGTAGCGGTGGTGGGTGCCGGTGTGCCGGCCGGACATGGTGGTGTGCACGGCGGCGAGGTCGCCGTCGACCAGGATCTCGTGCAGCTCCCAGGACAGGTCGGTGAACGCGGCGCGCAGCCACGCCGTGGAGGCCCACCAGCCGGCGGGCCCGGGCGTGCGGGCGGCGGGCGGGCCGATGACGGCCTCCCGGTCGTGGGCCTGCGGGTGGACGAGCCGGGCGAGGTCGGCCTCCGTGCCGTCGGCCATGGCGCGGAACAGGTCGGCGACGAGGCGGTGGGTGGACGTGGTCCCCTGGGTGGTGGTCATGGCGACCACCGTCGCGCCGCGGGCCCCGTCCCGGATCCGGGTGCGGTACGGACCCAGGACGGGCGATCCCGTACCCAGACCCGGATCCGGACCCGAACCCGGTCAGGGCGGCAGGTGCCGGGCCAGCTCGGCGCGGCGCGCGGCCCCGGTCTTGGCCAGCAGCCGCCCGACGTGGGTCTCGACGGTCCGCGGGGACAGGTGCAGCCGGGCGGCGATCTCGGGGTTGGACAGCCCGGCGCCGACCAGCCGCAGCACCTGGAGCTCGCGCCCGGTGACGCCGCGGGCGCGCAGCGGCGCCGGCACCGCCTCGGCGTCGCGTCCGGGGCGGGGCACGGGGTGCCCGAGCGCGCGCAGCCTGCCCCGGGCCAGCGCCTCCAACCGGTCCTCGCCCCGCCCGGCGAGGAACGCCAGCTGCTCGCGCAGCAGGTCGGCGGGGTCGGCGAGACCGGGCGTCCCGGCCCGCGGCACGAGCAGCGCGCGGAACAGGTACCGGTAGTAGGGCTGGGCGGCGACCTCCTCGTCGCCGCGGGCGAACGCCGCGGCCGCGGCGCCCGCGTCGCCCGTCGCGGCGGCCGCCACCGCGTCCGCGTAGTGCAGGGCGGCGCGGTTGAGCACGTTGACCCGCACGTCGGAGGCGCGCAGCTCCTCCCGCGGCGCGGCGTCGGCGGGGTCGAGCACGGTCCGCAGCAGTGCCCACTCGCCCCACAGCGGCGCCGGGTTCGTCGCCGGTGAGGCGCGCAGCGCGGCGACGCTCGTGTCCATCCCCTCGGCCGCGCGGGCGTCGTCACCGGACAGCCACGCGTCCCGGGCCCGCAGGCCCGACCGGGCCAGGCGCACGTGGAGCTCGGCGCTGCCCGCCTCGGCCTCGGCGAGCACCGCCTCCGCCTCGGCCAGCGAGGCGGCGAACACGATCCCCCGGGCGGCGAACAGCAGCGCGAAGGAGCGGGCGGACGCCATCCCGAGCCGCGCCGCGCGCTCGGCGCACCGGCGGGCCCGCCGCGCCGCCGCGACGTACCCCTCGATCCCGACGCCCCCGACCATGCGCTGCAGCTCCAGCGCCACGGCCGTGCCCGGCATCCCCACCTCGACGGCCAGCGCCGCGGCGCGCTCCAGCTCGGCCGTCCCGCCGAGCTCGATCATCGTGCTGGCCCCGAGCTCGGCCAGCGCCCGGATCCGCCACGGCGCCAGCCCGTGCCGGGCGGCCAGCTCGGCGGCCCGGGTGAGCGCCGCGCGGGAGGCCGCGGGGTCGGGGCGGCGCAGCACCCGGCCGACCGCCTCCAGCGCCTCGCAGACGACGGCCGGGTCGT
>JAPLAT010000190.1 GCA_026393175.1 Pseudonocardiales bacterium | reverse complement strand
TCTCCGACGGCACCGTGACCGTCGTGTGGGACGCCGTGCCCGGCGCGGAGTTCCGGGTGCGCTGCCGCCGCCCCGACGGCGGGTGGCGCGTGGTCGGCCGCACCCGCGGCACGCGCATGGAGGACGGCGGCGCCGGGGCCGGGCCGCTGCCGGAGTACACGGTGAGCGCGGCCCGCGACGGCGCCCGCTCGCCCGAGGCCGCGGCCGTCCCCGGGAGCTGATCGGGCGGGTCAGCCGTCGATCAGGTCGCGCTGGGCCACCAGCAGCGGGTCCATCGCCGTGGTGTCGTCGAGCGCCGGCACCCCGGCGACGTCGACGCTGGCCAGGTAGCTGCCGAACCCGACGTAGCAGCGCTGCAGCAGGAACGGCAGCTCCGGGGTGCCCGCGTCGAAGCCGAAGCAGGGCGCGTCCGGGATCGACGGCGCGGTGATCGGCGTGCCCCCGTAGGCCGCGGTCTCCAGCCGGGCGAACTCGGAGTAGACCGCGTTCGTCTGCGCCGAGGTGGGGAAGGCGTAGAGGGCGACGGCGTAGCTCAGCACGCCGTCGGAGGACTGCTTGGTGTAGAAGCCGGTGAAGCCGTTGGCCTCCAGCAGCGCACGCTCGCCGACGGGGTCGATCGCGATGCGGGTGTAGCTGTCCAGGCCGTACGGGCCGGTCTGCGGGTCGGGGTCGCCCGGGGTGTCGACGGCGAGGTCGCGCAGCCCGTCCGGGTCCGTCGGCAGCGCGGGCACCTGGTCCTGCGGGGTCGGGGTGAACGCGGCGAGCAGGGCGAGCTGGTCGGCCATCAGCGCGTCGGCCTGGTCGCGGGCGGTGCCCGGGGCCGCGGTGTGGAAGACGTAGGCGACGACGCGCCCGGCCGCCGACCACGCCTGCACCGTCTCGTCGCCGTCCTGCGCGGCCACGGCGACGGCCCGGCTGGTGGGCAGCACCAGCGCCTCGTCCCCGGGGGAGCGGCCGGCGTCGGCGAGCGCGATCACGGCCGCCGACGCGCTCCCCGGGTCCGACACCTCCATCGTGATGGCGAGCGTGGCGCGCCCGGCGTCGTCCTGCCCGCACTCGGCCCACGCGGCCACGAACCCGTAGGCCTCCAGCGTCGGCAGGGCCGTGCCCGGGGCGAACGCCTGCGCCTCCAGGGTCGCGGCGTCGACGAAGGGGCCCGAGGGGAAGCACGACGCGGTGCGGTCCGGCGACGCGGCCGTGACCAGCGAGGTCGCCCCCGCCATCCGGATCGCCTCGACCTGCGTGCCGGGACCCACTGGCGGCGGGGGGACGACCTGCGGGCCGGGCTCGGCGGTCGCGGTGGCGCCCGCCGGGGGCCCCGGCGGCTCGGCCGGTGACCCCGTCCCGGTCACGGTGCTCGTGCAGGCGGCGAGGACCAGGGGCACGAGCAGCAGGCCCGCCGCCCGACCCGCCCGTGACCCGACCCGCCCGGTGATCGTCCCCATGGCCCGGCAGCCTAGGCCGCGACCCCGGGGGAGGTCCCGGTCCGCGCCCGCCCGGGGTCCGTGTCGCCCCGCGCGCCGCGGACCCGTGCACACTGGGTGTGGCGGGACCGGGTGGGGGTACCACCGGATACGGTGGCGCCGATACGGATCCGGCACAGACACTCACCAGGGGAACGGGACACCAGGACATGAACCTACGGATCTTCGGCTGGTCCTACGCGGTGACCGTCGTGTCGCTCGTGATCGCGTTCCTCTACGGCAGCTGGCAGGCGCTGATCCTGTGCGCGATCCTCGGCATCCTCGAGGTGTCGCTGTCGTTCGACAACGCCGTGGTCAACGCGACGATCCTCGAGCGGATGAGCGAGTTCTGGCAGCGGATCTTCCTCACGATCGGCATCCTCATCGCCGTGTTCGGCATGCGGCTGGTGTTCCCGCTCCTCATCGTGGGCGTCACCGCGAACCTCAGCCCGGTCGAGGCGGTCACGCTCGCCCTCGAACGGCGGCCCGAGGACGACCCCACCAGCTACGCCTACCTGCTCAACGAGGCCTACCCGCAGATCGCCGCGTTCGGCGGCATGTTCCTCTTCATGCTGTTCCTCGACTGGATGTTCGAGGACCGCGACATCAAGTGGCTGCGCCCGATCGAGAAGTTCCTCGCCCGCATCGGCCAGATCGAGCGGATCTCCGTCGTCCTGGCCGTGATCGCGCTGGTGCTGCTGTCCCAGCTGCTCGCGGAGGACCCGGCCGTCGTGCTGCTCGCCGGCTCCCTGGGCCTGATCACCTACCTCGCCGTGCAAGGCCTGGGCCAGTTCTTCGAGTCCGCGGGCCAGGCGCAGATGGAGGAGGTCGAGGGCCACGACGCCCCCGCCCGCAACGGCGGGCCCACCGAGCTCGCGAAGGCGACCGGCAAGGCCGGCTTCTTCCTGTTCCTCTACCTCGAGGTGCTCGACGCGGCGTTCTCCTTCGACGGCGTCATCGGCGCGTTCGCGATCACGCCCGACCCGATCATCATCGCCCTGGGTCTCGGCCTGATCGGCGCCATGTTCGTCCGCTCGCTGACGGTCTTCCTCGTCCGCAAGGGCACGCTGGCCGACTACGTCTACCTGGAGCACGGCGCGCACTGGGCGATCGGCGCGCTCGCGGTGATCCTGCTGATCGGCATCGGCCCGTTCCACGTCGACGAGATCGTCACCGGCCTCATCGGCGTGGTGTTCATCGGCGCGGCCCTGTTCTCCAGCATCCGCCGCAACCGCAGGCTGGCCGCCCAGGGCATCGACCCGCACAAGACGGCCGACGAGCTTGCGGCCGACCGGGCGTAGGGGGCCGCGATGAGCGTCAACCTGCAGAAGGGGCAGAAGGTCTCGCTGGCCAAGCGGGGCGGCGGGTCGCTGTCCGTCGTCCGCATGGGGCTGGGCTGGGACGCGGTGAAGAAGCGGGGCCTGTTCGGCTCGCGGTCGCAGTCGATCGACCTGGACGCCTCGGCGCTGCTGTTCGACGAGGGCGGCCGGCTCGTGGACGCGGTGTGGTTCCGGCAGCTGCGCAGCCAGGACGGCTCCGTGCAGCACACCGGCGACAACCTCACCGGGGCCGGTGACGGCGACGACGAGTCCGTGATCGTCGACCTGCCCCGGCTGCCCCCGGCCGTCACCCAGATCGTGTTCACGGTCAACTCGTTCACCGGGCAGGACTTCTCGCAGATCGAGAACGCGTTCTGCCGGCTGGTCGACGAGACGACGAACGAGGAGCTGGCCCGCTACGAGCTGTCCGGCTCGGGCCGGCACAACGCGCAGATCATGGCGAAGGTCGGGCGGTCCGCGGACGGCGGCTGGTCGATGACCGCGATCGGCGCCGTCGCGTCGGGCCGCACGTTCCAGGACCTGCTGCCGGCGGTGGCCGGTCACCTGTGACCCGTGAGTGGCTACGGGTTCCAGAACACCCGTAGCCACTCACGAGCGCCGCAGGCGCCTACAGGTCGAACTCGGACGGGGAGATGCCCACGGCGAGGCACGCCTCGCGCACGGCCTGCTGCTCGTCCTTGTCGAAGTCGCCGTCGGCGCCGCCGATGATGATCCCGACCTGGATGACGGCGCGGGCCGCGGGCGGGTCCTTCTTCAGCTTGCCGATCGTGGCGATGGCCTCGACCTTGCCGAACTCGTAGTCCGACTCGAGCTTCGAGGCGTAGAACGTGAAGTGGTCCTGCAGCTCGCTGGGCTCGAAGACCTTCAGCGCCTCGTTGCTGCCGATGAAACCGGCGGTCTTGCGGCGCTCGTCGGCGGTGATGGTGCCGTCCGCCGCGGCGATGAGCGCGCACATCGCCATGCTGGCCTTGGCGAAGTCCTTGCTCTTGTACTTGCCGACCTGCGTGGCGGTCTGGCTCTGCAGGTCGGAGAGGCGGCTCTTGAGCTGGTCGAAGAAGCCCATGGTGGGATTGACGTCCTTTCGTCCGGTTTCCCGTCACACCCTGCCAGAGAGCGGCGCGGCGTTCCGCACTGCCAACTCCCGGAGGTGCTCCAGGAGTTCCGCGCCCGCCGCCCCGCCCGTGGCGGAGGTGACGAGGAGGCCCTCGCGGGTCCAGCCGGCGTCGTGCAGCTCGCCGTGGGCCGGGCGCACGGCGAGGTCGGCGGCGTCGAGGAGGTCGGCGTCGAGCAGGGAGTCGCCCGCGGCGAGCAGCGTGGCGGCCCCGGTGCGGGCGACGACCTCGCGGGCCGCGGCCGACTTGGTCAGCCCGCGCGGCACGGCGTAGACCTTGCGGCCCTGCAGCGACACCGTCCAGCCGCGCTCGGCGCACCACGCGCCCAGGGCCTCCACCCAGCCCTCGGGCACCGCCGGGCGCTCCACGACGGCGTAGCAGAACAGGTCGCTCGCGGTGCGCCGGTTCAGCACGAACGTGCCGCTGACCGCGGCCAGGTGGGACCACACCTCGGCGAGCGGGGCGCTCCCGGCCAGCCGGTCCCGGACCGCGGCGTCCCAGCCGGGGTCGGCCACGCCGTCGACGAGCAGGTGCCCGCCGTTGGCCGCGATCGCGTAGCGCGGCGGCGGGCCGGGCAGGTGCACGCGGGCGAGCTGCTCGGGCGTGCGCGTCGTCGTCGGGACGACCTCCGCGACGCCGCGCAGCGCGGTGAACGCGGCGACGGCGTTCTCGGTCATGAACGACAGCGGCACCCCGCGGTAGACCTCCACGCACAGCAGCCGCGGCGCCGCGTGGTCGGGCATCCGCAGGTCCAGGGCGGCCGCGGAGTAGATGACGGTGCGGTCGAGGTCGAGGCAGGCGACGGTGCCGGACCCCGCGCCGTCTTCCAGGTTGGTGGCCGGTGCGCTCACCGGGCCGCCGCCAGCCCGTCGGCGCCGGTGGCGCCGCGGGTGAACCGCGGGTGGATCAGCCCGACGCAGCTGTAGGGCAGGTCGTCGACCTCCACCACGGGCACCCCGCGCCGCGCGGCCAGCATCCGCACGTGGGCGAGGTCGCCCGCCGGGGCGCCGGTGCGCACGAGGACCCGCCACGGGACACGGCGCAGCAGCACGCGGGTGGTCTCGCCGACGCCGGGCTTGACCAGGTTGGGATCGCCGATGCCGTACTCGTCGACGATCCGCTCCACGGCCGCCCAGCCGGCGTGGTCGGGCTCGCGGTCCCCGGGCGCGGTCGTGTCGTCCACCCCGGGGAAGGCCGCGGTCACGGTGTCGAGGAAGTCGTTCGAGACGTCGGCCGCGGCGAGCTCCCGGTAGAACTTCGCGCCGTGGGACTGCCCCGGCCCGATCAGCCGGTCGTTGAGCACGGTGCGCGAGACCAGGCCGGACACCGTCGAGTTGAGGCAGGCCGAGGCGATGAGCCAGTCCTCGCGGGTGCCGAACGTGCGCGCGCAGCGCCCGGGGTCGGCGAGCACGGCGAGGTCGGGGTCGAAACCGGTGCCGGACAGCGCCGCGGCCAGCTCCCGGTTGATCGCGCCCTTGCCGGTCCAGCCGTCGACGAACACGACGCGGGCCGGGTCGTGGTGCGCGGCGAGGTGCGCCAGCGCGACCGTGTCGATGCCGCGGCCCCGCACGATCGACACCGCGTAGTGCGGCAGGTCCAGGCCGTGCCGGGCGGCGGCCCAGCGGCGCAGCAGCACCCCGACCGGGGTGCCCGCCCTGGCCAGCGAGGCCAGCACGACGTCCGTGCCGCGCTCGCGCAGCACCAGGTCGGTGACCGTGCCGACGGCCCGGGCCAGCCGCGGCGCCGACGCCGCGAGGGCGTCGCGGTACAGCGCGAGGTAGGACGCGTCGGGCTGGTACTCCACCGGCAGCGACTCGGCGTAGTGCGCGCCACCGCTCTGGATCGCCTCCTCCCGCTCCTCCGTCGGCGCCTCCAGCGCGACGCCGGACAGGTCGGTGAGCAGCCAGGCGACCTCGTCGGGGGCGTAGCTGCCGAAGTGCGGCCCGCGCAGGGGCTCCGGCGTCGTCACGGCGTGATCACCAGCGTGGTCCTCCGGGTCCGGGGGGCGAGCCCGGCCAGCAGGCCGGTCGCGAGGGCGGGGGTGTCGGCGGGCGGATCGACGACCACGACGACGTGGTCCCACCCGGTGCCGACGTTGTAGGCGAACCGGTCGCCCGGGCCGTCGGCCGGGTCGTCGTGGCTGCCGAACACGAGCCCGTCGCGCAGCGCGTAGCCGGGCTCGTCGACCACCACGGCGGGCGAGCGGGTGGTGGTGGAGAAGCGGACGTCGGGCCCGCCGGGACCGTCGGCGAGGGTCTGGGCCAGCCGCAGCGGGAGGGCCATCAGCTCCTCGGTGCCCAGCACGAGGGTCCGCTCGCCCGGGCGCACGCCGAGCCGGGCGGCGAGGGCGGGCAGCGCGGCGTCGAGCCGGGCGTGGTCGGCCGCGCGGAACCCGTGCCGCCCGCCGACCGGCAGCCCGGGCGGCCAGTGCTCCCGCAGGTCCACCCGGATCGCAGCGGTGTCACCCCGCTCCGACCCGACCGCAGCGGTGTCACCCCGCTGCGACGGCGCGGGCAGGCCCGCCCGGATCGCCTCCGCCCGGGCCAGCGCGTCCGGCGGCACGTCCACCGCGGCCCGGGCCAGCGCGACGACGTCGAGCCGGGCGCCCAGCGCCGCCACCCCGGACACCAGCGTGTCGTCGGGCCGGGCGTCCACGAGCGAGGCCACCACGTAGCGCTCGCGCGGGGCGGCGGCGTGCAGCGCCGCGATCGTGTTGAGCGCGGTGCGGCCGGTGGACAGCTCGTCGTCCACGAGCACCAGGGGGCGCCCGCCGCGCAGCAGGTCGGGGTCCGCGGGCAGCAGCAGGTGGTCGGTGGCGTGCGAGTGCTCCTCGACGAACCCGCCCGCCCGGGCCACCCCGGGCACGGCACGGCGGGTGGAGTGCAGGTAGTCCGCCCCCAGCGCCTCGGCGACGGCGTGCCCGAGCGCCGTCGCGGTCTCGGCGAACCCGAGGACGAGCGCGTCCACCGGTTCGGCGGCCGGGAGCGCCCCCGCGTGCAGCGCGGCCGCGGCGCCGGGCTCGCCGCGCACCGCGGCGTGCAGCAGCGCCACGGGCAGCGTCGCGGGCAGGGCCCCGGCGGGCCGCCCGGCCAGCGCGTCGGCGACGAGCCGGCCCAGCAGCAGCCCGGCGGCGCGCACGAGCCGCGGGTCGGTGGGGACGTGCTTGCCGAGCACCCGGCTGACCAGCAGCTGCGCGCGCCGCGGGTTGCGGCGCAGCGCCAGCCCCAGCAGGACGGCCGGGTCCGCGCCCGGCCCGGTGGCCCGGACGGTGACCCCGAGCCGGTCGACGACGGGGACGGCGACGGTCACCGGGGCAGGCTCGCGGCCAGCAGGTCCACGAACGACACCCCGTCGGCGGCCACGCCGAACACCTGCGCGCGCAGCGCGGTGCGGCGGGCCCACGAGGTGTGCGGGCGGATCTCGTTCATCTTGTTGCCGTGGCCCGACGCGAGCACGCCGCTCGCGCGCCCGGCGTCGAGCACGGCGCGGGCGTCGCGGAACTCCTCCGACGACACCACCGACATCGCGTTGACGACGGCGATGTGCGTGGGGTGGATCGCGGTCTTGCCGTGCAGCCCGTTCGCGCGGTCGAGCTGGACCTCGCGGATCAGGCCGTCGATGGCGCGCGAGACCAGCCGGCCGCGCAGGTCGGTCTCGTCGTGCTCGTCGAACGGGGAGCGGCGCAGCTGCGGCTTGAACAGCCGCTCGGCCGACGCGTAGTACTCCCAGACCGGCCCGGTGACGGTGAAGCCGGTGCCGTCGGCGCGGCCCAGGACGTTCACGACGTCGGAGATCAGGCTCGCCACCACCTTCACGTCGTAGATCGACAGCTCGGGGGAGCGGCGCAGCCCGTAGAGCGCGCACAGGTCGGTGGCGCCGAGGCGGACGGCGAGGATGCGGGCCCGGTCGCGGTGCAGCAGCGCGCGCAGCCGGGTGAGCTCGTCGACGCGGGTCTCGGCGTAGAGCACGGCCCCGGACTCGATCACCGGCATGGCCAGCAGCCGCCGCCCGCCGAGCCGGTCGGCGTCGTCGAGGGCGTGCAGGTAGTCGGTGCCGGTGGCGGCGGTGAACTTGGGCAGCACGAATCCGTCGAGCACCTGCACGGCGCGGCCCAGCCGGGCGACGAGCGCCGGCATCTGCCGCGGCTCGCGCACCCGGACGAACAGCAGCGGCAGCTCGCTGGAGGTGTCCTCGGCCAGCTCCGTGAACGCCCGGACGAGGTTCTCCTCGGCCCAGTCGACGTGCTCGTCGGGGATGGCGTCCTCCAGGCACACCACCATCGACGTGACGCCTGCGGCGGCCTGCTTGACGATGTCGGCGACCAGCGAGGGCCGGTCGGCCGGCATGTAGAGGGTGGCGCCGAGCGCCACCGAGAGCAGGTCGTTCCCGCTCGCGCGGGTGAACTGCTCCGGTGGCGACTCGAACAACGCGCCCTGCTCGGCCGCGCTCAGGTAACCGAAGTGCCGCACGGTGGTGCCCTCTCTCGTCACGACGCCACCGCGCTGTGGCTACCGGTGGATCACTTCCGGCCGCGGGCCCACTCCATGCCCCAGCCGTACGCGCGGTCGACGTCCGCCTGCCCGCCGCGGATGTAGCGGACCTCGCGGTTGACGATCAGCTCGCCGCCCCGGTTCTCCAACAGCGCGATGACGCACGTCGGCGAGCCCGGGTCGGACTCGTCCAGCCGGACCTCGATCTCCGGCCCCTGCGCCGGGTAGAGCGTGACGACACCGTCGGCGCTCGCCCAGTTCGGCGTACCCTCGTAGATGAACGTGAACACGAGGATGCGCCGGATCTCGGCGGTGCGGGACAGGTCGATGAACATGTTCTCGCCGCCGGCCGCGGAGCCCGACCGGTCGTCCCCGTCGAGGCGGATGATCGGCGCGCCCTGGTAGGGCGCCTGGAAGGCGTTGCCCAGGGCCTGCACCACGCCCTTGGTGCCGTCGGTGAACTCCCACAGGCAGGCCAGGTCGAGGTCGATCCCGCCCCCGCCGCCCGCGAGCCTCCCGAACAGCCCCTTCTTCTGCGGCGCCGCCCCGGTGCTCCACTGCAGGTTGACGCGCAGCTGGCCGCGCGCCCCGCCCTGCTTGGTCAGCGAGATGCTCGGGGACGCCTTGGTCAGGGTGACCTTCGACAGCGACACCCCCCCGCCGCCCGCCGGCGGCGCCGTGGGAGCGGCCGGGGGCTCCTGCGGCGCCGACGGGCGGCGCTTGTTGTAGTCGATGGCCACGGCGACCTCAGACGCTGACGCCGAAGTCGCGGGCGATGCCCGCGAGGCCCGACGCGTAGCCCTGGCCGACGGCGCGGAACTTCCAGTCCGCCCCGTTGCGGTAGAGCTCCCCGAAGACCATGGCGGTCTCGGTGGAGGCGTCCTCGGTGAGGTCGTAGCGGGCGAGCTCGGCGCCGCCGGCCTGGTTCACGACGCGGATGAACGCGTTGCGGACCTGGCCGAAGCTCTGCGAGCGGGCGTCCGCGTCGTAGATCGACACGGCGAACACGACCTTGTCGACCTCGGCCGGCAGCCCGGCGAGGTTGACCTTGACCTGCTCGTCGTCGCCCTCGCCCTCACCGGTGAGGTTGTCCCCGGTGTGCTCGACGGTGCCGTCGGGGCTGGTGAGGTTGTTGAAGAAGATGAAGTGCTTGTCGGAGAGGACCTTGCCCTCGGCGTTGGTGACGATCGCCGAGGCGTCCAGGTCGAACTCCGTACCCGTGGTGGTGCGCACGTCCCACCCGAGGCCGACGGTCACGGCGGTCAGGCCGGGGGCCTCCTTGGTGAGGCTGACGTTTCCACCCTTGGTGAGGCTGACTCCCACGTACCGCTCCGAATCTGTCGTGGGGGGCTCGTTCCCCCCTGGTCCGAACCCGGCCGAGACTATCGGGACGGACCGGACCGACTGTCAAGGCCGGACCTCGGAGGAACGGTGAACGGTCGAACTAGGTTCCCGCCGGTGGAGATCGGGACACCGGGACCGGGGCACGCCGGCGAGATGTGGACGGTCCAGCGCGCGGCCTACGTCGGCGAGGCGCAGCGCTACCGCGCGCCGGACATCCCGCCGCTGCGCGAGACGCTCGACGCGCTGCGGGCCGACCTCACCGCGCCCGGCGTCGTCGCCAGGGCGGCGTGGGAGGGCCCGCGGCTGGTGGGGTCGGTGCGCGGGCGGGTCAGCGGCACGGCGATGGAGGTCGCCCGCCTGACCGTCGCGCCGGACCGGCACGGGCACGGCATCGGCCGGGCCCTGCTCGCCGCGGTGCACGCCGCGGCGCCCCCGTCGGTCACCCTGTGCTGGCTGGTCACCGGCGCGCGCAGCGACGACAACCTGCGCCTCTACGCCGCCGCCGGGTACCGCGTCACCGGCACGGCCACCGACGCCGCGGGCGTGGACCTGGTCCGGCTGGAACGCGCGGCCGTCCCTGTCGGGGGTCGGTCCTAGACTCGCCGTCGATGAGCACCGCAGCCGGCACGAAGACGAGTCCCGCCCCCCCGTCCACCGGGCGCCGGTTGCTCCTGCTCGACGGGCACTCGCTGGCCTACCGGGCGTTCTTCGCGCTCCCGGCGGAGAACTTCCGCACCGGCACGGGGCAGACCACGAACGCGGTGTACGGCTTCACCTCCATGCTCATCAACCTGCTGCGCGACGAGTCGCCCACGCACCTCGCCGTGGCGTTCGACGTCTCGCGCCGCACGTTCCGCTCGGAGAAGTTCACCGAGTACAAGGCCAACCGCACCACCACCCCGGACGACTTCCGCGGCCAGGTCGACCTCATCAAGGAGGTCCTCAACGCGCTGTCGATCCCGTACTTCGCGGTCGACAACTTCGAGGCCGACGACGTCATCGCCACGCTCGCCACGCAGGCCGAGGCGCAGGGCTTCCAGGTCGCCATCACCACGGGCGACCGCGACGCGTTCCAGCTGGTCAGCGACAACGTCATGGTGCTCTACCCGACCCGCGGGGTCTCCGAGCTGGGCCGCATCGACCCCGCCGCGGTGATGGAGCGCTACGGGCTCACCCCGGCCCAGTACCCGGACTTCGCGGCGCTGCGCGGGGACCCCAGCGACAACCTGCCCAACATCCCCGGCGTCGGGGAGAAGACGGCGGCGAAGTGGGTGCGCGAGTACGGCTCGCTCGCCGAGCTCACCGACCGCGTCGACGAGGTCAAGGGCAAGGCGGGCGACGCGCTGCGCGCCAACCTGGCCAACGTCCTGCTCAACCGGCAGCTCACCGAGCTCGTCCGCGACGTCCCGCTCGACACCGAGCCCGCCCAGCTCGAGGTCCGGCCGTGGGACCGCGACGCGGTGCACCGGCTGTTCGACGAGCTGGAGTTCCGGGTGCTGCGCGAGCGGCTGTTCTCCACGCTCACCTCCGCCGAGCCCGAGGCCGAGGGCGGCATCGAGGTCGAGGGGGCCGCCGTCGCCCCGGGCGCGGTGCGGGCCTGGCTCGACGCGCACGCCCGCGACGGCCGCCGGGTCGGGCTGGCGTTCCACGGCGTCACCGGGGGCGCCTCGGCCGACCTGTCCGGCATCGCGCTCGCCGCCGGGGAACCCAGCGTCGAGGCCCGCGCGGCGGGCGCCGCGGCCGGCGTGCCGCAGGCCGGCTACGTCGACGTCACCACGCTCACCCCGGACGACGAGGCGGCGCTGGGCGAGTGGCTTGCCGACCCGGCCGTGCCCAAGGCGGCGCACGACGCGAAGTCCGCGCTGCACGCGCTGCGCGGCCGCGGCTGGACCCTCGCCGGGCTCACCAGCGACACCGCGCTCGCCGCCTACCTCACCCGCCCCGGGCAGCGCAGCTTCGACCTCGCCGACCTCGCGCTGCGGCACCTGCGCCGCGAGCTGCGGGTCGAGGGCGAGGACGACGGCGGCCAGCTCTCGCTGCTCGGCGGCGAGGAGGAGGCAGACGCGCAGCGCGCGGCCGGGCAGATGGTCGCGGCGTCCGCGGTCGCGGAGCTGGCCGACGCGCTCGACGTCGAGCTGGCGGAGAAGGCCGCCACCGGGCTGCTCGCCGAGCTGGAGCTGCCGCTGGAGTACGTGCTGGCCGACCTGGAGGCGGCGGGCATCGCCGTCGACCACGACCTGCTGGCCGCGCAGGAGGCGGAGTTCGCCGCGCAGGTCAAGCAGGCCGCGCAGGACGCCTACTCGGTGATCGGCAAGGAGATCAACCTCGGCTCGCCCAAGCAGCTGCAGGTCGTGCTGTTCGACGAGCTGGGCATGCCGAAGACCAAGCGCACCAAGACCGGCTACACCACCGACGCCGACGCGCTGCAGACGCTGTTCGAGCAGACCGGGCACGAGTTCCTGTCCCACCTGCTGCTGCACCGCGACGCGATGCGGCTCAAGGTCACCGTCGAGGGGCTGCTCAAGTCCGTCGCCGACGACGGCCGCATCCACACCACCTACAGCCAGACCATCGCCGCCACCGGCCGGCTCTCCTCCACCGAGCCGAACCTGCAGAACGTGCCGATCCGTACGGCCGCGGGACGGCGGATCCGCGAGACGTTCGTGGTGGGCCCGGGCTACGCCGAGCTGATGACCGCGGACTACAGCCAGATCGAGATGCGGATCATGGCCCACCTGTCCGAGGACGCCGCGCTGATCGAGGCGTTCCGCTCGCGGCACGACTTCCACGCCGAGACCGCGGCGCGGGTGTTTGGCGTCCCGGCCACGGAGGTCACCCCCGCCCAGCGGGCCAAGATCAAGGCGATGAACTACGGCCTGGCCTACGGGCTGTCCGCGTTCGGGCTGTCCAACCAGCTGCGCATCCCCACCGAGGAGGCGCGCGGGCTGATGGACGACTACTTCGAGGGGTTCGGGGGCGTGCGCGACTACCTGCGCAGCGTCGTCGACGTCGCCCGCAAGGACGGCTACACCGCCACGATCATGGGGCGCCGCCGCTACCTGCCCGACCTCACCAGCGACAACCGCCAGCGCCGCGAGATGGCCGAGCGGATGGCGCTCAACGCCCCCATCCAGGGCAGCGCCGCCGACATCATCAAGGTCGCCATGCTCGGGGTGCACCGGGCGCTCACCGCGGAGGGCCTGCGCTCGCGCATGCTCCTGCAGGTGCACGACGAGCTGGTGCTCGAGGTCGCCGAGGGCGAGCGCGAGCAGGTCGAGACGCTGGTGCGGCGCGAGATGGCGGCCGCGGCCGACCTGTCGGTGCCGCTGGAGATCTCCGTCGGCTACGGCCGCAGCTGGGACGACGCCGCGCACTGAGCCTGCGCGCCCCGCGCCGGCCCGGAAACGGCTCGCGGCCCCGGGCGCGGGCCGGGGACGATGCCGGGATGCACGCCCGTACCCGCCCGGGCCCGGCCGGGCCGCTCGGCCCCGCCGACCCGCTGCCGTACCGGCCCCGCCGGATCCTCGTCGCGGGCACGTCGGGGTCGGGGAAGTCGACGCTGGCCCGCGCGCTCGCCGAACGGCTGGGCGTGCCCTACCACGAGCTCGACGCGCTCTACCACGGTCCGGGCTGGGTGCCCCGCCCCGAGTTCGCGGCCGACGTCGCCGCGCGGGCGGCGACGCCGGCCTGGGTGTCGGAGTGGCAGTACTCGGCGGTCCGGGCGCTTCTCCTGTCCCGCGCCGACCTGCTCGTCTGGCTGGACCTCACCCGCCGCCAGGTCGCCCGCCAGCTCGTCCCGCGCACGGTGCGGCGCCGCCGCAGCCGCGAGGAGCTGTGGAACGGCAACGTCGAGCCCCCGCTGTGGACGGTCCTCACCGACCGCGACCACCTGCTGCGCTGGGCCTGGCGCACCCACCCGCGCACCGCGGAGCGGGTCGGGCGGGTGCTCGCCGCCGGGGACGGGCCGCCCGTCGTGCGGCTGCGCGGGCGGGCCGACGTGGCGCGCTGGCTGGCCGGGCCGGTGTCCGCGGTGGCCGGGACGGGCGGCGGGGGTGACCCCGGTCAGTGCACGCCGCGGTCCGCCGAGGCCCAGTAGGGCGCGCGGAGGTCGCGCTTGAGGACCTTGCCGGCCGGGGAGACGGGCAGGGCGTCGGTGAAGTCGACGCTGCGGGGGCACTTGTACCCGGCGATGCGCGCCGCGCAGTGGTCGCGCAGCTCGTCCGGGGTCGCCGTCGCGCCGGGGGCGAGCACCACGACCGCGTGGACCCGCTCGCCCCACTCGTCGTCGGGCACCCCGATCACGGCGCACGCGGCCACGGCGGGGTGCGCGGCGAGCACGTTCTCCACCTCGGCGGAGTACACGTTCTCGCCGCCCGTCACGATCATGTCCTTGAGCCGGTCGACGATGAACACGTAGCCGCGCTCGTCCATGCGGCCCGCGTCGCCGGTGTGCATCCAGCCGCCGCGCAGCGCCGCCGCGGTCTCCTCGGGGCGGTTCCAGTAGCCGAGCATCACGCTGCCCCCGCGGACGACGACCTCCCCGACGGTGCCGCGCGGGACCTCCACGTCGTCGGCGTCGACGATGCGCACCTCGGCGCTGGTGACGGCCCGGCCCGCCGAGCGGCGCAGCGTGGGGTCGGCGTGGTCGTCCGGCGTCAGCACCGTCGCGACGGGCGCGAGCTCGGTCATCTCGTAGGCCTGCGTGAACCCGGCGGACGGGAAGTGCTTCTCGGCGCGGGCGAGCAGCGCCTCGGAGATCGGCGACGCCCCGTAGACCACGTGCCGGACGCCGCCGAGGTCGGCAGGCTCGTCCTCCAGGTGCGCGACGAGCATCTGGAGCATCGTGGGGACCAGCAGCACCTCGGTGACCGCGTGCCGCTCGATCGCCTCGGCGACGGCGGGCGGGGTGAACATCGGGACGATGACGTGGGTGCCGCCGACGATGCCCCGGGCGACCCAGGCCGCGATCGCCGCGAGGTGGAACATGGGCGCGGCGTGCAGGAACCGCCCGTCCGGGACGACGAACCCGCCCGCCGTGGCCCCGGTGCCCATCGCCGAGACGAGCAGGTTGGCGTGGCTGAGCATCACGCCCTTGGGGTGGCCGGTCGTGCCGCCGGTGTAGAAGATGCCGGCCAGGTCGTCGCCGTTGCGGTACGCGTCGGGCGCGGGGTCGTGGGTCGCGACGAGGTCCTCGTGGGACAGCGCGCCGTCCGGGGTGGGCCCGTCCCCGCAGTGGATCACCGTGGTCAGCGCGGGACAGGCGGCGCGCAGGGCGGGCAGCGTCGCGGCGAACGCGTCGTCGACGAACAGGACGCTCGCGCCGGAGTCGGTGAGCGCGTAGGCGATCTCGGTCGGGTTCCAGCGGATGTTCATCGGGGTGACCACCGCGCCCGCCCACGGCACCGCCATCAGGAACTCGTGGTAGCGGTCGGAGTTCAGCGCCAGGATCGCCACCCGGTCTCCCTCGGCGACGCCGAGCCCGTGCAGCCCCGCCGCGAGGCGGGCCACCCGGTCCGCGCTCTGCGCCCAGGTCCGGACCCGGTCCCCGAAGATCGTCGCGGGGGCGTCGGGCGTCTGGCGCGCGCTGCGGTGCAGGGCCTGGGTGATGTACACGATGACCTCCTCGGAGCGTCCGGGCGGCGGGGGGTGGACCCGTCGTCGGGGTACTCGCCGGGCGGGGGCCGACCGCTACCCGGCTACCCGGCGTCGCCGTCCCGGTCGGTCCGCAGCTGCGCGGGCCCGACCCGCAGCACCCCGTCCGAGAGCGGTTCGCACCGCACGCCGCCGCGCCCGCGCAGCGCCCGGAACGCGCCGGGGGCGAGCACGACGTCCATCCAGGCGCACGGGTGCGCCGGGCGGTGCGCGCGGAACCGGACCGGGCCGTCGCCGGAGTCGAGGGCGAACTCCGCGCCCGGGCGGTCGCGGGTGCGGGCCAGCGCGTCGACGTCGGCGCCGCGGAGCACGACCGTCCGCCGGGTGAGCAGGGGGTCGGGCACGGCGGGCAGGCCGAGGACCGCGGCGACGTGCTCCAGCGCCTCGACGGCGATGACCGTGACGGCGGCCATGCGGTGCGCGGGGCGCCCGGCGTAGCGGTCGCCGACGGCGCCGTGCCCGGCCCGGAACTCGACGCGGTCCCGCCCGCCGCCGTCGGGGTCGGGACGGGGGCCGTCGGCGGGACGCCCCTCGTAGGCGTGCACCCCGGAGACGTGCAGCGCGACGATCTCGACGGCGCTCACGCCGCCGAGACTAGAGCGGGCCGCGGGCGGCCAGGACCCGAGCCGGCGGCAGGTTGCCCCACACCGGCCCGCGCACGTCGACGGTCCGGAACGCGCCGCGCACGGCGGCGAGCTGGCGTCGCGCGGGCGGCATCCAGGCCGTCGGCAACAGCGAGACCTGCGCCAGCACCCCCTCCGGGGCCAGCACCGACGCCGCGAGCCCGGCGATCGGGGCCCGCGCCCAGGCCACCCACGGCAGCAGGCTCGAGATGCCGTCGACCCGGTCGATGCCCAGCCCGCGCAGCAGTGCCGGGAGGTCCGCGGCGTTCCCCGGCACGACCGTCACCCCGGGGTGGCGGCGGGCCAGCCGCGCGGCCAGGGTCGGGTCGAGCTCGATCGCGACGTGCCGGCCGCGCCCGCCGAGCCGCTCGACCAGCCCGTCGGTGACCCGCCCCGTGCCCGCCCCGAGCTCGACCACCACCGGGTCGCCGTCGAGGTCCAGCGGCGCGAGCATCGCCGCGACCAGCGCCGGGGAGCTGGCGGTGACGGTCGCGACCCGGGTCGGGTCGCGCAGGAACTGGCGGAACAGCAGGCCGGCGTCGCTCACCCGGCGGACGCTAGGGCGGTCGCGTGAACGGGCCCGGACCGTCCGCGGAAGGGGGTGGGGGGGGTGGGGGTCGGATCCGGTCCGGCCCGACCCCCGCCGGGCGCGGTGCGGTGTGGGGTGCTCGGCGGCCCCGCGGGTGAGCCCGGCGCGCCGGAGCCACGGGTCCCCGCCACGAACGGCACGGTCGTCCACCCCTTCGGGACGGACGTGCCGTTCGTGGCGCTCGGCGGGCGCGGCGGCTGGGTGATGCGGGGGAGTGGGGCGGCGCGGCGGGGTGGGCCGCGCCGGTCGGGCGGTTAGCCTGCTCGGGCGCACCCGCCGGGGTGCCGGGCGGAGGGGTGTGGCGTGCGGGTGCTCGGTGTCGACCCCGGCCTCACGCGCTGCGGGCTCGGCGTCGTCGACGGCGGGGCCGGGCGGACCGTGCGGTGCGTCGACGTCGGGGTGGTGCGCAGCCCGGCCGACGCGCCGCTGGAGCAGCGGCTGCTGGTCGTCGCCGCCGAGGTCGAGCGCTGGATCGCCCGGCACTCTCCGGACGTCGTCGCGATCGAGCGGGTGTTCAGCCAGCACAACGTGCGGACCGTGATGGGGACGGCGCAGGCCAGCGGGGTGGTGGCGCTGCTCGCCGCCCGGGCCGGGCTGCCGGTGGCCTTCCACACCCCCAGCGAGGTCAAGGCCGCCGTGACGGGGGAGGGGCGCGCCGGGAAGGACCAGGTCACGACGATGGTCACCCGGCTGCTCGGGCTCGCGGAGGCCCCCCGGCCCGCCGACGCCGCCGACGCCCTCGCCCTCGCCATCTGCCACTGCTGGCGGGCCCCGATGCTGGACCGCATGGCCGCCGCGAAGGCCCGGTCCGACGAGCTCGCCAAGGCCCACCGCGCCCGCCTCGCCGCCGCCGCCCGCGCCGCCGGCCGCTGACCCCGGGGCCCCCGGCCCGTCCCGCTCGCACACAGGCCCCGTCCCGGCACAGGGGCCGGAACCGGTGCGCGGGGCGCGGACGGTGTGGGCGAGCGGTGTCCGGGGCGGGTCGGCGTGCCGTCCGCGGCGGGCGGGGAGCGGGCCGGTAACCTGCTCGAACGGCTCGAGGTCGGGGGGGTGGGGCTCGCCGTCGTCGCGGCCCCCGGCACGCTCGCCGGGCTGCGGCGGGGCGAGCAGGCCCGGCTGGCCACCACGCTGGTGGTGCGCGAGGACTCGCTCACGCTGTTCGGGTTCGCCGACGACGCGCAGCGCGAGCTGTTCGGGCTGCTGCAGTCGGTCGCGGGGATCGGGCCGCGGATGGCGCTGGCCACCCTGGCCGTGCTCAGCCCGGACGTCCTGACCACGGCCCTGCACACCGGGGACGTGAAGACGCTCTGCCGCGTGCCCGGGATCGGGCAGAAGGTGGCGCAGCGGATGGTGCTGGAGCTCAAGGACAAGGTGCTCGCCGCCCCGGCCGTGGCCCCGCCGCCGGTGGCCGGCTCGGGCCACCCGCGGCGCGACGAGGTGGTCGAGGCCCTGGTCGGGCTCGGGTTCACCGCCCGCCCCGCCGAGGCCGCGGTCGACGCGGCGCTGCAGGCCGCGGGCGAGGACGGGCCCGGCGCCGACTCGGCCACCCTGCTCCGCGCGGCGCTGACGACGCTGGGCCGCCGGTGAGCCGCGCCCCGGGCGTCGTCCCGGTGCAGGGGCCTCCCGCGGGCCACGGCGGATCCACGACGCCGGGGGCGGTCGGGCGTCCGACCGGTGCCGGAGCTGCCGGGCCGTCCGCCCACGACCGGCAGGCCGCCGCATGAGCGAGGTGTCGCCCTACCAGGAGCCCGAGGACGGCGAGGTCGACGCCTCGCTGCGGCCCCGGGACCTGGGGGAGTTCGTCGGGCAGCCCCGCGTCCGGGAACAGCTGGAGCTGGTGCTGGAGGGCGCGCGGCGTCGCGGCGACCCGCCCGACCACATCCTGCTCTCCGGCCCGCCGGGCCTGGGCAAGACGAGCCTGGCGCTGATCATCGCCGCCGAGATGGGTGCGGCGATCCGGTTGACGTCGGGCGCTGTTCATCGACGAGATCCACCGGGTCGCCCGCCCCGCCGAGGAGATGCTCTACCTCGCGATGGAGGACTTCCGGGTCGACGTGGTCGTCGGCAAGGGCCCGGGCGCGACGTCGATCCCGCTGGACATCGCCCCGTTCACCCTGGTCGGGGCCACGACCCGGTCCGGCGCGCTGACCGGGCCGCTGCGCGACCGGTTCGGCTTCACCGCCCACATGGAGTTCTACGAGCCGCCCGAGCTCGAGCTCGTGCTGCGCCGCGCGGCCGTCATCCTCGGGGTGGACCTGCGCCCCGACGGCGCGCACGAGATCGCCGGCCGCTCCCGCGGCACGCCCCGCATCGCCAACCGGCTGCTGCGCCGCGTGCGCGACTTCGCCGAGGTGCGCGCGGACGGCGCCGTCACCCGCCAGGTCGCCCGCGACGCGCTCGCCGTCTACGACGTCGACGAGCTGGGCCTGGACCGTCTCGACCGGGCCGTCCTGAGTGCACTGGTGCGCTCGTTCTCCGGCGGTCCGGTGGGCGTGTCGACGCTGGCCGTGGCCGTGGGGGAGGAGGCGGGTACCGTCGAGGAGGTCTGCGAGCCCTACCTCGTGCGCGCCGGGATGCTGGCGCGGACGCCGCGGGGGCGGGTCGCCACCGCGGCGGCCTGGGCACACCTGGGCCTCACACCGCCGCCCGACGCCGGGGCCCCGGCGCTGTTCGACGGGCCGGGCTGGCAGACTGCCCCGGCCACCGACGTGCGGAGATAGAGAGACATGGACTTCTCGCTGCTGTTGCCCCTGTTCCTGCTCGTGCTGTTCATCCCGATCTTCCTGTCGGGACGCAAGCAGCGGAAGCAGATGGCCGAGATGCAGGAGATGCAGCGGCAGCTGGAGGAGGGCGACGTCGTCGTCACCACCTCGGGGCTGCGCGGCGTCGTGACCGACGCGAGCTACGAGGACACCGTCGACCTGGAGATCGCCGACGGCGTCGTCACCACCTGGGTGCGGGCCGCGGTGCGGGAGAAGGTCACCACGGACGCGGTGGACGCCGCCGACGAGGCCGACGCGCCCGCCGCCGAGGCCCCCGCCACCGGCGCGCCGTCGCTCACCAAGGACGAGACCCCCCGCAGCTGATCCCGCTGCCGGCCCGCGCGGGCCCGGCCGACGACGGAGACTGAGAAGACACGTGGCACCCAACCCGGGCCAGATCCGCCCGTGGCGCTATCTGGCGTCGTTCGTCGGCGTCGTGGCCGTCCTGTACTCGCTGGTGTTCTTCACCGGCGACGGCAGCCTCACCCCGAAGCTGGGCATCGACCTGCAGGGCGGCACCCGCGTCACGCTGGAGGCCCGCACCGAGACCGGGGCCGAGGCGCCGCGCGAGCAGCTGCTCCAGGCGCAGGCGATCATCCAGCAGCGGGTGGACGGGCTCGGCGTCGGCGGCTCCGAGGTGGTGCTCGACGGCAACAACCTGACGATCACCGTCCCGGGCGACGACGGCGAGCAGGCCCGGTCGCTGGGCCAGACCGCGCAGCTGCGGTTCCGGCAGGTCATCGCCGGCCCCGTCGCCGCCGCGGCGCTGCCGACCGATCCCGCCGCCCCGGCCGACCCCGCGGCGCCGGCCGATCCCGCGGCCCCGGCCGAGGGTGTCGCCCCCGCGGACCCGGCGGCG
>JAPLAT010000221.1 GCA_026393175.1 Pseudonocardiales bacterium | reverse complement strand
TGCTCGTCGGCGGCGATCTCGTCGTCGGTGATGTGGTCGTTCAGCAGGTGCTCCTCCCCGCGCGGGTGCGCAGGATCTCGGCGACCGGGTGGTCGCTCTCGTCGGGGGCAGTGCCGCGCCGGACAGCGCGGGTGCGCATGGCCTGCTCGACGCGCTCGCGGTCGGTCGGCTCGGCGTCGGCCTGGTCGTGTTCGTGGGTCATCGGTTCTCCTCGATTCGGTCGGCCCGTGCACGGATGTGCCGGGCGGCGCAGGTGAGCCGGCGCAGCACCGCGGCGGCCTCGTCGGCGAGCTGGTTCGTGCTGCGCTCGATCTCCTCGTCCCACGACCCGCGCAGCGCGGCGAGTTCGACCTGCAGCCGGCCGTGCTCGCGGGCCACCTCGCGGTCACCGCCGGGCATCGCGCGACCCCCTCGCCGGGCGGGGGCGGTCGAGCTGGGCGCGGAGACGCTCGGCGCGGCGCTGCTGCGCGGCCCGACGTTCCTGCATCACCGGGTCGGCAGCGTCGGCCCGCGCGGCGAGGGCGAGCAGCGCGGCCGCGGCCTCGGCGGCGAGCTGGTCGGCCACTGCGCGCACCGCCGGATCGGGGCGGCGCCGTAGACGGGCCAGGGCGCGCCGTAGGGCGCTGTCGGCGACACCGTTGGCGTACAGGGCGGGCCCCGGGCGGTCGGGCCGCTCTCCGGCGATCTGAGCGCCTCCACCCTCGCCCGCGGGCCCAGGTGCGTCCGCGCGCGCAAGCCCGTGACCGGATGCGCGTGTCACCGCCTCGTACGCGGCGATGGCCGCGGCGACGGGGCCGAGCGGCTGCTCGGCGTCGCGCGCGCATCGTTCTGTCGACTCGGCGAGAGAGCGGGAATCGCCCGTGTGTCGGGTCATCACGACGTCGCTCCTTGATCTTGAACGTGGTCCGGTAGTCCGGCAGGCCCGCCGCCGGACCTCCCAAGGGAGGTGGTCCGGCGTCCGGCGAGGGGCTGAACGACAGTCCGGCAAGGTCCGGCGAGTCCGGAAGCGCTGGTCAGAGGCAGTCCGGATCTTGTCCGGCGTGTCCGGCGAGCAGTCCGGCGGACAGTCCGGCGGACTCGCTCGCCGGACTGTCCGCCGGACTGCCTCAACGGCCCCATCCGGACCCGAGGACGAACCGCGCCACACTCACCGGACTGGCCTCGATCGCGCCGGCCCTCGCCGCGAGGGCGAACCCGGCGTGCCAGGTCGTCTTGCTCGGGCGGTCCCCGGGTGCGGACTCCACGAGGGCGCGCAGGTCGGCGCGCGTAAGCCCTTCCGGGGTGTCGACGTGCCGGAGTGCCTGAACGATCTGCCGGGCCACCCTGCGGCCATCCCCGACGAGCTGGGCGGCCCTGTCCTCGTCGATCGCGTCGAGCCACCACGGGTGGTCACCGAACCCGTCCGGGAGTCCGGCGGCGCCCACCTCGCCGATCTCGACGACCGGCGCCGGATGATCCGGTACGGCGCGCAGCCGCAACGGCCACCGCCCGTCCGCGGGGGCGTCCTTGAACTTGGACGCGACGAGGGTGCGCTGTGCGGTGGCTCGGCTCTCCCCGGACAACTCGATCATGAGCAGGAAGTCGGCGTCGGACCCCTTCGCCGAGGACCCGCGCAGGCGCCGGCCGTCGTGCCCGGCGTGGTCGACGAGCAGCACCGTCGCGCCGCATTCGTCGCGCAGCCGGGCCGCAGCCTCGAACGCGAGACCGACCTCGGTCGCGCTGTTCTCCTCGGCCCCGGGTGTCGATCGGTGCACCGTGTCGATCACCACGAAACCGACTCCACGCTCACGCACGGCGGCGAGCAGCTCCTCGACGTCGCCCTCGTCGTTGAGTCGCGCCGGCCGCGGCAGGATCACGAGCGCCCCGCGGGGTAGGCCGCCGTTGAGCCGCCGCCACGCGGACACCCGCTGCGCGACGCCGTGCGCCCCCTCGGCCGCCACGTAGAGCGCCTTGACCGGCGTGCCGACGGAGAACTCGGCTCGGCCGAGCCAGGGCGTGCCCGCGGCGAGGTGGCAGGCCCAGGAGACGGCGACGAACGACTTGTACGCGCCCCACTGTGCGCCGAGGAAGCCCACGGCGTTGGCCGGGAGGACGCCGTTCATGAGCCAGGCCGGCGGGGGCACGGTGTCGACGTCGCACGAGTCGAGCAGGCTCTCGACGATGCAGGGGCGATCTGCTCGCGCCCGGCGAGCGATCTCGCGGCGGGCCTCGGTGTCGATCTCCAACTGCTCGATGCGCTTCGCCACCTGGGCGGCCCGCGCGCGGTCGAGCAGCTCGCGAAACGCCTGGTCGGCCTCGGCGGGAGTCATGGGCGTGTCGGGGGCGTCGACGTCCCAGGGCATGACCTCGGTCATCACGCCCCCCGCATCGCCGCGGCGAGAACGTCGTCGGCGGCCGGGCAGTCATCGGCGTGGCGGGCCGGGGCCGAGCGCAGCACTTCGCCGTGTCGCCGGGCGCGGCGGCGGTCGGCGCGCCCGGGAAGGCGCAGCCGGGCACCGCACGGGCAGGTCCCGCCCGCGTTGACGATCCGGCGGCGTGCGATGCCTTCGCGCACGGCGGACGGGGCGTCCTCGGGGATGCTCGGGGACACGACGAGCGTGCGGACGCCGCCGATCTCGACGACCGCGAGGTCGTGGGTCGGACAAGACATTGGGGGTCTCACCAGGTATTCTCTTGTTCGCATTGGGGAGCGTCAGGCCGGGTGTAGGAGCCCGGCCTTTCGCGTCTGTGGGGTCGTTCAGGCCGCGTCGGCGGGTGCGCTCGATGCGGGCGCCAACAGCCGGACGATCTTGGTGCGCTGCTCGTCGGTCAGCGGCGGCGCCGAGTCGACGATCTTGCGCACGTGGCGTTCGAGCGCCTCGGCCGCAGCAGCGCGTCGGGCATCGACGACGACAGGGTCGTCCGCCGCGCGCATGCGCTGTAGCGCGTTGAGGCGCTGCGCAGCGCGGGGACGGGTGGAGGTCGACATTCGACCGGGCTCCTCGTGACCGTGGGCGGACCTGACCGGCGGGTTCGGGTTCGGGTCGGGCACGGGTGAGGGCGGGTTGATCCAACTGGCTACGAGCCAACCTACTTGGCCGAACGGGGATGCGAAAGTGACACGCCCCGCTGACCTGCGGCGATGTAGCGAGCACTAGGCCCGCTGCCGATCACGCCCGGCCCGGCGGCGACCCTCGACGACACCCCCGCCACCCGATCCCGCGCTCGGACAGCCACGCCCCCGCCGCGGCCGGGCCGTCCCGCTCGGCAACGTCGAGCAGCTCGGCCAGCCGTGGGCGCAACGCCGGCCACGACTCGGGGTCCACGGCAAGGACGTCGGTGCCGCCGTGGTCCTGCTCGGCGATCTCCTCGTCGGTCAACTCGCGGCGCGCACCCGCCCACTCGCGGAAGCCCTTCGACCACGCGACCTGACGGCGACCACGCGAGACCCGCTCCCACTCCCACCACAGCTCGACGTCGTCGGCCAGGCCGGTCGCCAGCGCATCGCGCAGCACCGCGAACGGGGAGCGGTTACCGCGCCGGCCCTCCTTCGCCGATCCGCCGGTGATCTCACACGTGATCTTGGACAGGTACTCGGCGACCGCGTCACGCGACCCGACACCCATGTCGACCGGGCGCACATCGAGCCCGCCACGGTCCTCCAACGGCGCGGCGAAGCCCTTCCGGACGAGCGCCCGCTCCCACCGGCCGAACATCGCCCCGCCGAGTTCCTGGGCCAGCTCACGCGACACCGGGCCGTCGAACGCGACCAGGGCGTGCACGTGCAGATGCCACCCGTTCTCGCCGTGCGTGGCCTCGACGACCCGCACCATGCCGAGCAGCCCGAATGTCGCCCGCTCCCGCTCCACCGCCCGACCCGAGGTGACCGCCCGCCATGCCGTCGACAGCCCCGCCCACAGATCGGCGAGGGCCTGCCCGGCGTGATGGCGCATCGTGAACGTCAGCAGATGGACCGACCCGCCCGCCGCGGCGACAGCGTCGAGCACCTCGCGCAGCTCGTCGGTGCGCTGCCCGGCGATCGTCCGGGCGCACACCGGGCACGCCCACGGCGAACCGCACGACTGCAACCCGGCCACCCCGGCACGCCGGACACCCTCGCCGTCGGTCGACACGCGCAGCACCGGCCCTCCCGTGCTCGTGTGCGTCACCCGTCCGCAGTGCCGCAACCTCGGCAGGCTCGTCCACTCCCACAGCCGAGCACGCCAGGCCAGGGCGTCACGGCGACGCTGACGGCGCTTCTCGGCCCGGTCCATCACGGGCGTCTCACCTGCGGCGGAAGCGGTATCCGCAGGAGTACCAAGGGCCGGGCTGCGCCCGGCCGCCCCCGCGCCCCCGCCTCCGGCGGGCGCGGGGGCCCGGCGGCCCGTCACCTCGTGTCCCGCGGGGTGCTGCCTCCGGCGGCGCCTGCCCGGCGGGGGTCCTCGCTCCGGCAGGGGGTCGCGCCCCAACCGTCACGCCGGCCCCGGGGGGCAGCACGCCCGGCGCAGGACCCGCAAGGCTGGGCAGGCCGGCCGCGGTCGGGCGGGCAGGTTGCGGGCCCCACACCGGCCGTGCAGGCGCAAGCGCGCCGACGCGACGGCAGGGGCGCGGGAACGGGTCGTGTGGGGCTCACGCGGCACCCGGGGTGGTCGAGGTGACGGCCGCGGCGTACTCGGCGTACGAGGGCACGTGCGGGGCGCGCAGCCGGGCCAGGGGGCGACCGGGCCACGACACGAGCGCGACCCCGGGCGGGGCGGCGGCGTGCTCGGCCGCGAGGTCGTCGGCGTCGGGGTGCAGCAGCCGCAGCGACTCGACGGTGTCGGTGCGGAACGACAGCCGGCCCTCGCACTGCGCACGCTCCGCACCGCCCACGATCGTCGCCTCGGCCCGCTGGGCGACCAGCACGACGCGGACGCCAGCCTTGTGTCCCTCGGCGAGCAGACGGGCGACCAGGCCGCGGACGCGCTTGCCCGCCTTGGTGTCGGCGGCGTCGAGGGCGCGCAGCAGCCCGGGGTACTCCTCCAACACGACGAGCAGCAGCGGCGTCGCGGCGTCGAGCGGGACGACGTCGAGGTGCACCGGCATCGCCGCCAGGCGGGCGTCCATGGCGGCGACGAGGTCGGCGAGGACGGTCTCGACGCGGTGCAGGTCGGCCAGGCCGCACACCTGCCGGGCGCCGTGGCGGGTGCCGGTGAACGGGCGCAGCGTCAGCCCGGACGGGTCGATCCCGGCGACCTCGACGTCGGCGCGGTGCGCGACCTGCCCGAGCAAGCCGTAGAGCCACCTCGTCTTGCCGCTGCGGGTGGCGCCCTGCGCGATCAGGTGCGGCAGGTCGGCGGGCTCGACGCGCAGGCACGCCCCGTCCTCGCCGCGGCCGAGCAGCACCCCGGGCCCCGGCGACAGCGGCACCACGGCGGCGAGGGGGTCCGCGACGAGCAGCGTGACGCGGGCGTGGTCGCCGTGGCCGATCGGGTCGACGCGCAGGCCGTAGGCGCCGAGGTGCGGGGCGAGCCGACGCGACAGGGCGCGCAGGTCCGGCACGGTCTGCCCGGGTTCGAGCCGCACGGTCAGCACGGCGGGCGGGCCGAGCACCACGTGCACGATGCGCGGGGCGATCACGGTCGGCCCGGTCACGGTGGCGACGGTGCGGACGAAGCCGGCGCCGAGGACGGCACGTTCCCACCCGGCGACGAGCGCGTCGACCTCGGCCTCGTCGAGCCGGTGCGCGCGGCGGGCGTCGCGGGCGTGGCGGCCGCGCAGGGTGTCGAGCAGCGTCACCGTGTGTCCTTCCTCGGGACGGGGACGGCCCCGGCGAGCCGGAGGAGGAGCGGCTCGGCCGGGGCCGTCGAGGGGTGGCCGCGGCGGCGTATCGCCGGGCCGTTGGATGCCCGGTGGCGTATCACCGGGCTGGGCCGTCGCCGGGGAGCGACGGGGTCAGGGAGCCGTCAGGCGGCGGCGGGCTTGCCGGGCGCCGTGGCGCGCTCGATGCCCTCGGCCTTGAACGTGAACGTCGGCCACTTCGAGCCGTTCTGCACGTACGCGGAGCACGTCAGGTTGACGAACCGGACCTCCTCGCCAAGGCGGGTCTCCGGCACCTCGTGGGAGGCGATCTTGACTCCCGCGATCTCGGCGCGGTCGGCGCCCGGGTCGTCGATCATGACGTCGACGACCCACAGGGGGCGGCCCTGCTCGTCGGTGTCATGGGAGTCCGGGACACGCTTGCGGGAGCCGTCGGTCAGCTCGGCGAACTTGGCGCGCGCCGCGTGCTTGCCGGTGGCGATGAACCGGACGCGGTTGGCGTCGACAGGGATGTTGCGCATGATCGTTCTCCTGTTTGTGCTGGTGAGGGTGTTGCGACCGCGCGCGGATGGATGCGGGCGGACAGACGGGTGCGCGAGAGCGCGCGGGAAGAGGCCGTCAGGCCGGCGGCGCGGCGTTGCCGTGGCGCTCGAACAACCGGCGGGTCAGTTCGGCGCCGTCGATCAGCCGGTGCAGCTCGTCGACGACCTCGCGGGGCATCACGCCGTGCTCGACCTGCCCGGCCAGTCGCGAGCGCAGGCCGGCGAGCACCTCGTCGACGTCCAGTCCGCACGCCGCGGCGACCTCACCAAGGGTGGCGCCCGCGCGCAGGGCGTCGAGCTGCGCGACCCACTCGAACCGCAGCAGCAGCGCGGCGAGAGCGCGCGCGATGGCGAGCGCACCGAGGGCGGCCTGCCGCACGTCGGTCGGGGTGCGTGGGGTGCCGATGCCGTGGCGCGAGTCGACGAGGACCAGCTCGGCGGCGGCGAGCTGGTCGAGCAGCTCACGGCGCGGGATCTCGTGGTACGCGGCGGGGGTGGGTACGGTGCTCATCGGGCCGGCCTCCATCCGGTCAAGTCCCCGGGGTCCGGTGTTGACGCACCGGCCGGGGGCGCCCACCACGACCCTGTTGCTCAGGAATCGTCGGTGGACAACGACGAGTGGGTCTGCCGCCCGCACCCGCCCGGCCAGATCGCCGGGGTGCTCGTCGGCGGGCGGCTCACCGCCGCGCACCGGCGGGGCAAGACGATGTGGTGCGAGACCCGCACCCGCGACGGCGCCGAGGGCCCGCACCTCGGCGTCCACCTGGGCATGGGCGGGCGCGTGGTGGTCACCGACGCCCGGGGCGAGCGGATCGGCGGCGGCCCGGCCCGGCCCGACCGCACCCCGCGCAAGCCGGAGTGGGACCGGTTCACGGTGCTCTTCGCCGACGGCGGGGCGTTCCGGCTGTTCGACAAGCGGCGGCTGGGCCGCGTCCGCCTCGACCCCGACCTCGACGCGCTCGGCCCCGACGCGGAGACGATCTCCCGGGCGGACTTCCGCACCCGGGTCGCCCGCGGGCACTCGGCGGTGAAGGCGCGGCTGCTCGACCAGTCGGTGCTGGCCGGGGTGGGCAACCTGCTCGCCGACGAGACGCTGTGGCAGGCCGCGCTGTCGCCCTCGGCCCGGGCCGACGAGCTGTCGGGCCGCACGCTCGACGGCCTCCACGACGCGCTCGAGCAGGCGCTGAAGTCCGCGATCGCGCACGGCGGCGTGCACACCGGCGAGGTGATCCCGCACCGCCGCCCCGGCGGGCACTGCCCGCGCTGCGGTGCCGAGATGGTGCACGGCACGGTGGGCGGCCGCTCGACGTGGTGGTGCGGCGCCGAGCAGGCGTAGCGACCGGGCGGCGCGCGGTCGCCCCCGGGCGGCGCCGGGCAGGGTTCGATGCCGGGGGGCGGGGCACCCGGTCGGCGACCCCGACCCCGAGGACGCCCGCGTGGACCTGCTCGACCTCACCTACGCCATCGTCGGCGTCGGTGCCCTGCTCGCCGCACTGCTGCCGCGGCTGCTCGCCGACCGCCCGCTGTCGATGCCGATCGTGTTCCTCGCCCTGGGCGCGGCCGTGTTCGGGCTGGCCGGTGACCTGCCCTCGCCCGACCCGGTCGCGCACCCGGACATCGCGGAGCGGCTCACCGAGATCGGCGTGATCGTCGCCCTGATGGGGGCCGGGCTCAAGCTCGACCGGCGGATCGGGTGGCGTTCCTGGTCCTCGACCTGGCGGCTGCTCGCGCTCGCCATGCCGCTGACGATCGCCGCGACCGCCCTGCTCGGCTGGTGGTGGCTGGGTCTCGCCCCCGCCGCGGCGCTGCTGCTGGGCTCCGCGCTGGCCCCCACCGACCCTGTGCTGGCCTCGGACGTGCAGGTCGGGGAGCCGGGCGGGGCGGAGGACGGCGAGGACGAGGTCCGGTTCGCGCTGACCTCGGAGGCGGGGCTCAACGACGCGCTCGCCTTCCCGTTCGTCTACGCCGCGATCCACATGGCGGTCGCCGGCGCCGACCCGCGGGGGTGGCTGGGCGACTGGGTGCTCTCCGACGTGTTCGTGAAGATCGGTGTCGGCCTGCTCGGCGGGGTGCTGGTCGGGCGGCTGCTCGGCGCCCTGTTCTTCCGCTCCCGCTCCGAGCGGCTGCACCTGGCCTCGCACGCCGAGGGGTTCGTGGCGCTGTCGGCGACGTTCCTCGCCTACGGGCTCACGGAGGTCGCCGGCGGCTACGGGTTCCTCGCCGTCTTCGTCTGCGCGCGGTCCATCCGCGCCTCCGAGCGCGACCACGAGTACCACCAGGTGCTGCACGACTTCGTCGAGCAGGTCGAGCGGCTGCTGACCGTGCTGCTGCTCGTGCTGCTGGGCGGGGCCGTGGTGCGCGGCCTGCTGGAGCCGCTGACCTGGGGCGCCGTGGCCGCCGGGCTGGCGTTGGTGCTGCTGGTGCGGCCGCTGGTGGCGTGGCTGTCGCTGGGCGCGGGCCCCGGGTCGCCATGGGAGCGGGTCGCGATCGCCGCGTTCGGGATCCGCGGGATCGGGTCGTTCTACTACCTCGCGTACGCCACGGGCGAGGCCGGCTTCGCCGGGGCCGACCTGCTGTGGGCCGCGGCGGGGTTCGTCGTCGTCGTCTCGGTGCTCGTGCACGGCGTCGCGGCGACCCCGATCATGCGCCGGCTGGACCGGGCCCGCGGCACCCGCCCGCCCGGGGTCGACGCCCCCGAACCCGCGTGAGGCGCCCGGCCCGGGTCACCCGGCCCGCAGCCGGGCGTTCTCCGCCTCCAGCTCGGCCAGGCGGGCGCGCAGGGGGGCCAGCTCGGGCTCCAGTTCCGCCGCGGACCACCGCGGGGTGATGTGCTGCGGGCAGTTCCAGTCCACGCCCTCGACGCGGATCCGCACGACGCGCTCCGGCCGCCCGTCGGCGGCGACGGAGGTGACCCGCCGGGTCAGCGCCGGGTCGGCGTCGAGCGGCAGCACCTCGGCGTGCCCGAGCAGCTTGAGGCGGCGCCGGTGGGCGTGGTCCATCGCGAACACCGCGACCCGGTCGTCGTCGCGGAGGTTGCCGGTGGACAGGTACTGCCGGTTCCCGCGCACGTCGGCGAACGCGAGAGTGTGGGCGTCGAGCACGTGCAGGAACCCGGGCGGTCCGCCGCGGTGCTGCACGTAGGGCCAGCCCGTCGCGCTCACCGTCGCCAGCATGATCCCGTCGCGCCCGGCGAGGAACGCGGCCTCCTCGGGCCCGAGCGGGTCGGGCCCCGCGTCGCCCGCCCCTCCCAGCCGGCGGGCCTGCGCCGCGGCGCTGCCCTGCTCGGCCTGGACCTGGCGCACGGTGTCGGTGTAGGCGAGCTGGGCGTAGCGACTCATGGCCCAAACGGTACCTATCGGTACCGTCTTGCGTCAACAGCCGGTATCGTCGGGTCCATGCCCACCGCCGCCAGGGCCCGCCTGCTGGCCACCGCCGAGCGCCTCTTCTACGCCGAGGGGGTGCGCGCCGTCGGCGTGGAACGGCTGCTGGCCGAGTCCGGCGTCGGTCGCGCGTCGTTCTACCGGCACTTCCCGGGCAAGGACGACCTGGTCGTCGCCGTGCTGGAGGAGCGGCTGGCCCGCTGGCGCGCCGACCTCGTCGCGGCCGTCGAGCGCCGGGGCGGGGGTGTGCTCGCCGTGTTCGACGAGCTGGACGCGCAGGTCGTCGACCCGGCGTTCCGGGGCTGCGCCGCGATCAACGCGATGGTCGAGGCCGCCGACCGGGGCAGCGCCGAGCACCGCGTCGCCGCCGCCCACAAGCGCGCGCTGGCCGACTACCTCGGCGGGCTGGCCGGGGACGCCGACCTGGGCGAGACCCTGCTCCTGCTCGTGGACGGCGCGCTGGTGACGGCCCTGCGCGACCCCTCAGCCGGCGCCGCCCGGCGGGCGCGGGCCGTGGCCGAGCGCCTGCTCTGAGGGTCTGGGGGCGGCCGCGCGGCGGCGCCACAGGCTCCACGCCGCGGCGCACAGCGCGAGCCAGGCGGCGCCGACCAGCCACCCGGCCAGCACGTCGCTGAACCAGTGCACCCCGAGGTAGACCCGCGTCGCCCCGACGGCCCCGACCCACAGGACCGCCCCGGCCACCATCAGCAGCCGCGCGAGCGGGCCCCGGCCGGCCCAGGCCAGCACGACGAGCGCGCCGATCACGACCATCGACATCGTCGCGTGCCCCGAGGGCAGCGACTCGTTGGTCTCCGTGACGACCTGCACGGCCGCCGGCGGGCGCGGCCGGTCCAGCCAGATCTTGATCCCGCGGAACAGCAGCACCGCCCCGGCCATCGCGCCGACGACGAACACCGCGTCCGCGCGCCGCCCGCGCACCCAGCACCACAGCCCCACGAGCGACGCGACGACGCCCATCGAGAACGTGTTGCCGATCTCGGTGAGCGCGACGGCCTCGGCCGTGAGCCCCGAGGTGCGGAACTGCACGGACCCGCCGAGCGCCGCCGCGTCCAGCCGCGCCGGGCCGGCGCCGGCGAGCGCCGCCCACACCGCCGCCCCCGCGAGCACGGCGAGCAGCACCCCGGCCACCGCGCCGCGCAGCGGGTGCGGCTCCCGGTGGGGCAGCGGCTCGCCGAGCCCGGCGGGCGGCGACCCCTGCGGCACGGTTCCCGGGTGCTGGTCGGTCACCGCCCCATTCTCGCCGGTGGCGCGGGGAGGCGCCCGTTCAGCGTCCGCGCCACTCCCGGTAGCGGCCGACGAGCGCGGCCGTGGAGGAGTCGAGCCCGTCGGTGCCCGCCTCGCCGGTGAGCACCGGGCCGAGCTCCCTGGCGAGCACCTTCCCCAGCTCGACGCCCCACTGGTCGAAGGAGTCGATGCCCCAGACCGTCCCCTCGACGAACGTGACGTGCTCGTAGAAGGCGATCAGCTGCCCGAGGACCGACGGGGTGAGCCGGCGGGCGAGGATCGTCGAGCTCGGGCGGTTGCCGGGCATCACCTTGTGCGGCACGAGCTCGGCGGCCGTGCCCTCGGCGGCGATCTCCTCGGCGGTCTTGCCGAACGCGAGCGCGGAGGACTGCGCGAACAGGTTGGCCATGAACAGGTCGTGCATGTCGGCGTGCTCGTCGACCGGCACGACGTGGTTCGGCTCGGCGAAGCCGATGAAGTCGGCCGGCACGAGCCGGGTGCCCTGGTGGAGCAGCTGGTAGAACGCGTGCTGGCCGTTGGTGCCCGGCTCCCCCCAGAAGATCTCGCCGGTGAGCGTCGAGACCGGGGTGCCGTCGCCGCGCACCGACTTGCCGTTGCTCTCCATCGTCAGCTGCTGCAGGTAGGCCGGGAGCCGGTGCAGGTACTGGCTGTAGGGCAGCACCGCGTGCGTCGCGGCCTCGAAGAAGTTGACGTACCAGATGTTGAGCAACCCGGCGATCACCGGGAGGTTCTCCTCCAGCGGCGCGTCGCGGAAGTGCCGGTCCATCGCGTGCATGCCGGCGAGGAACTCCGCGAAGCCCTCCCGGCCGATCGCGATCATCAGCGACAGGCCGATCGCGGAGTCGAGCGAGTAGCGCCCGCCCACCCAGTCCCAGAAGCCGAACATGTTGGCCTCGTCGATGCCGAACGCGCCGACCTCCTTCGCGTTCGTCGACACCGCGACGAAGTGCCGCGGGACGGCGTCCTCGCCCAGCGCGTCGACCAGCCACGCCCGCGCCACCCGGGCGTTCGTCAGCGTCTCCAGCGTGGTGAACGTCTTCGACGACACGACGACCAGCGTCGTCGCCGGGTCGAGGTCGCGCGTCGCCTCGGTGATGTCGGTGGGGTCGATGTTGGAGACGAACCGGAACGTGATCGACCGGTCGGCGTAGGCGCGCAGGGCCTCGTAGGCCATGACCGGGCCCAGGTCCGACCCGCCGATACCGATGTTGACCACGGCCCGGATGCGCTCGCCGGTGTGCCCGGTCCACTCCCCGGAGCGGACGGCGTCGGTGAACTCGCCCATCCGGTCGAGGACGGCGTGCACGTCGGTCGCGACGTCCTGGCCGTCCACGGCGAGCGCGGACGCGCGGGGGGCGCGCAGCGCGGTGTGCAGGACGGCGCGGTCCTCGCTGGTGTTGATGTGCTCGCCGGCGAACATCGCCGCCGTGCGCCCGGGCAGCCCGGCGGCCCGGGCCAGCGCGGTGAGCAGCGGCAGCGTGTCGCGGGTGATCCGGTGCTTGGAGTAGTCGAGGACCAGGTCGGCGCCGGTGGCGGTGAGCGCGGCGGCCCGGTCCGGGTCGGCGTCGAACAGCTCGCGCAGGTGCAGCCCGGCCACGGCGGAGTGGTGCTCGGTCAGCGCGGCCCACTCGGGGGTGGCGGTGATGTCGGCGGGGATGTCGGGGGCGGTCACGGCGGCCATCCTGCCCCGTCCGGCGCGCGCCCGTCGGCCCGGCG
>JAPLAT010000680.1 GCA_026393175.1 Pseudonocardiales bacterium | reverse complement strand
CTTCGCCTCGGTGGTGGCCGCGAACAGCTTGCGCACCTGGTCCCACACCCCGGTGTAGGTGGCCGGGTTGGAGCGCGGGGTGCGCCCGATCGGGCTCTGGTCGACCCGCACCAGCTTGTCGAGCCCGTCGAGCCCGGTGATGCGGGTGTGCCGGCCGGGGACCTGGCGGGCGCCGTTGAGCTGGTTGGCCAGCACCGTGGCGAGGATGTCGTTGACCAGCGTGGACTTGCCCGACCCGGACACCCCGGTGACCGACACCAGGCAGCCCAGCGGGATCTCGACGTCGATGCCGCGCAGGTTGTGCTCGCGGGCCCCGACGATCGTCAGCGCGCGCTTGGGGTCGCGCTTGCGGCGCTCGGCGGGGACCGGGATGGACCGCCGCCCCGACAGGTACGCCCCGGTGAGCGACGTGTCGTGCGACTCCAGCCCGGCCACCGGCCCGCTGTGCACGATGTGCCCGCCGTGCTCCCCCGCGCCCGGCCCGATGTCGACGGCCCAGTCGGCCGCCCGGATGGTGTCCTCGTCGTGCTCGACGACGATGAGCGTGTTGCCCAGGTCGCGCAGCCGGACCAGGGTCTGGATCAGCCTGCGGTTGTCGCGCTGGTGCAGCCCGATCGACGGCTCGTCGAGCACGTAGAGCACGCCGACCAGGCCGGACCCGATCTGGGTGGCCAGCCGGATGCGCTGGGCCTCCCCGCCGGACAGCGACCCGGCGGCGCGGTCGAGCGAGAGGTAGTGCAGCCCGACGTCGAGCAGGAAGCCCAGCCGCGCCTGCACCTCCTTGAGGATGCTCCCGGCGATCATCGCCTGGCGCTGGTCGAGCACCATGCCGCCGAGGAACTCCGAGCACTCGGCGACCGACATCGCCGAGATCTCCGCGATGGACCGCTCGCCCTGCTCGCGGTGGGTGAGCGTGACGGCGAGGACCTCGGGCCGCAGCCGCGCGCCCTTGCAGACCGGGCACGGCACGTCGCGCATGTAGCCCTCGTACCGCTCGCGCTGCGACTCGGACTCGGTCTGGTCCAGCCGGCGCTCCAGGAACGGGATGACGCCCTCGTAGTTGGCGTAGTACGAGCGCTCGCGGCCGTAGCGGTTGCGGTAGCGGACGTGCACCTGGTCGTCGCTGCCGTGCAGGACCGCCTTCTGCTGGGCGGCGGTGAGCTTGCGCCACGGGGTGTCCATCCGGAACCCGATGGCGCTCGCCAGGCCCTCCAGCAGCCGGCCGAAGTACTCCGCGGACTGCCCGGTGGACCACGGGGCGATCGCGCCGTCGCGCAGGCTCGCGTCCGGGTCGGGCACGACGAGCTCCGGGTCGACCTCCTTCTTGATGCCGATGCCCGAGCACTCGGGGCACGCGCCGTAGGGCGAGTTGAAGGAGAACGTGCGGGGCTCGAGGTCGTCGAGCGCGATCGGGTGGCCGTTGGGGCAGGCCATCCGCTCGGAGAACCGGCGCTGGCGGTGCGGGTCGTCGTCGGGCAGGTCGACGAAGTCGAGCACGACGAGGCCGTCGGCCAGCCGCAGGGCCGTCTCCACCGAGTCGGTGAGCCGCTGCTTGGCGCTGCTCTTGACCGAGAGCCGGTCGACCACGACGGAGATGTCGTGCTTCTCCTGCTTCTTCAGCTTCGGCGGGTCGGACAGCTGGTACACCGTGCCGTCGACGAGCACGCGCGCGTAGCCCTGCGTCTGGAGCTGCGCGAACAGGTCGACGAACTCGCCCTTGCGGGTGCGCACCACCGGCGCGAGCACCTGGAACCGGGCGCCCTCGTCCATCGCGAGGACCTGGTCGACGATCTGCTGCGGGGTCTGCTTCTCGATCACGTGCCCGCAGACCGGGCAGTGCGGGACGCCGGCGCGGGCGTAGAGCAGGCGCAGGTAGTCGTAGACCTCGGTGATGGTGCCGACGGTGGAGCGCGGGTTGCGGTTGGTGGACTTCT
Organism: Pseudonocardiales bacterium; assembly: GCA_026393175.1. Lineage (GTDB taxonomy): Bacteria > Actinomycetota > Actinomycetes > Mycobacteriales > Pseudonocardiaceae > Pseudonocardia. The sequence continues at coordinate 450 of JAPLAT010000680.1, read as the reverse complement.
GGTCGATCGACACCGCGGGCGAGAGGCCCTCGATGAAGTCGACGTCGGGCTTGTCCATCTGCCCGAGGAACTGGCGCGCGTAGGCCGAGAGCGACTCGACGTAGCGGCGCTGCCCCTCGGCGAAGATCGTGTCGAACGCGAGGCTCGACTTGCCCGACCCGGACAGCCCGGTGAAGACCACGATGCTGTCGCGGGGCAGGTCGAGATCGACGCCCCGCAGGTTGTGCTCGCGGGCGCCGCGCACGATCAGACGATCCGCCACGAAGGGCCTCCTGCTTCCGGAGTGGGGCGAAGCGGCGGTGCTCTCGCCGGTCCTCCCATGCTAGGCAGCGTCACCGACAACCACGCGCCGACCACGAGGATCGCACAGGTGTTCGACGGCGCCCGCGGCCGGACCCCGCCCCCGGGCGGAACCCCAGGTCATCCGGGCCGCGGCCGCGGGGACGGGGT
>JAPLAT010000175.1 GCA_026393175.1 Pseudonocardiales bacterium | reverse complement strand
ACTCGGGCGCATCCGGCCCCCGACTCGCGCACGTCGAGACCCCGACTCGCGCGCACCCGGGCCCCGACTCGCGCACCGCCCGGCCCCGACTCGCGGGGGACGGGGTGGGGTCAGGGGGTGGGGGCCAGGGCGGCGGCGAGGTCCTCCGGGGTGGTGACGGGGCGGTCGCAGACGAACCCCCGGCAGACGTACGCGGCGGGGCGGCCGTCGACGAGGGGGCGGTCGGCCAGCAGCGGGACGCCCGGGGCGCCCGGCTCCCCCGCGACGACGACGGTGCCGCCCGCGGCCAGGTGCCGGGCGTGCGCGGCGAGGGCGTCGCGGGCCGGGTCGCCGTCGACCCCGCTGACCGCGACCTGCAGCGGCCCGCGGACCAGCGCCTCGGCCGTGGTCAGCCAGTGCCCGGCGAACCGCGGGTGCCGCCCGGCCAGGGTGCCCGCCCCGAGCAGGGCGGCCTCGGCGGCGGCCCGGTAGCGCCCGCCGTCCGCGGCCAGCACGGACGCCGTGAGCAGCGCCCCCGCCAGCGCGGAGCTGCCGCAGGGCGAGGCGTTGTCGGTGAGCTCGCGCGGGCGGTGCAGCAGCGCCTCGGCGTCGTCGGCCGTGTCGTAGAACGTCCCGGGCTCCCCCGCGAACCGGTCCAGCGCGAGGTCCAGCAGGCCGGTGGCGGCGGCGAGCCGGGCCGGGTCCCCGGTCGCCTGGTGCAGGGCGAGCAGGCCCTCGGCCAGGCAGGCGTGGTCCTCCAGCACCCCCGCCGCGGCGCCGACGGCACCGTCGCGGGAGGACCGGCGCAGCCGCCCGTCGACGACGTGCCGCTCCAGCAGGAGGTCGGCCGCGGCACCGGCCGCGGCGATCCACCCGGCGTGCCCGAGCGCGGCCCCTCCCTCGGCCAGCGCGGTGATCGCCAGGCCGTTCCAGGCGGTGACCACCTTGTCGTCGCGGGCGGGCTGCGGGCGCTCGGCGCGGGCGGCGAGCAGGGCGGCGCGGACGGTGGCCCAGCGCTCCGGGTCGTCGGGGTCGGCGGGCAGCTGCAGCGTGGACGCGCCGTGCTCGAACGTCCCCGCCTCGGTGACGCCGAGCAGCCGCGCGGCCCACTCGCCGTCCTCGTCGCCGAGCACCGCGCGCAGCTGCGCGGGCGTCCAGGCGTAGGTCAGCCCCTCGACGCCGTCGGTGTAGGCGTCCAGCGCCGCGGCGAAGCCGCCCTCGGGCGTGCGCAGGTCGGTCAGCAGGAACGCCGCCGTCCCCTCCGCGACGCGCCGGGCGAGCGGGTCCCCGGTGACCCGCGCGAGGTGCGCGTAGCACCGCAGCAGCAGCGCGTTGTCGTAGAGCATCTTCTCGAAGTGCGGCACGACCCACGACGCGTCGACGCTGTAGCGCGCGAACCCGCCGGCGAGCTGGTCGTGGAGCCCGCCCCGGGCCATCCCGGCCGCGGTGACCGCGACCATCGAGAGCGCGTCGGGCGTGCCGGTGCGCTCGTGGTGGCGGAGCAGGAACTCGAGCACCATCGACGGCGGGAACTTCGGCGCCCCGCCGAACCCGCCCACGCGGGCGTCGAACGTCTCCGCGAGGCCGGCGACCGCCTCGTCGAGCAGCGCCTCCGAGACGGGCGCGGGCGGGAGCGCGGCGGCGGCGCCGTCGGCCAGGCGGGCGGCGATCTCCCCGGCCGAGCGGCGGACCCGCTCGCCGTCCTCGGTCCACGCCGTGGTGACGGCGGTCAGCAGCTCGCGGAACGACGGCATGCCGTGGCGCGGGGCGGGCGGGTAGTAGGTGCCGCAGTGGAACGGCTCCCCGACCGGGGTGAGGAAGCAGGTCATCGGCCAGCCGCCCTGCCCGGTCATCGCCTGGGTGGCGGACATGTAGACCGCGTCGACGTCCGGCCGCTCCTCGCGGTCCACCTTGATCGCCACGAAGTCGCGGTTCACCTGCGCCGCGACGTCGGCGTCGGAGAACGACTCGTGCGCCATGACGTGGCACCAGTGGCAGGCCGCGTAGCCGACGGACAGCAGGATCGGCACGTCACGGCGCACGGCCTCGTCGAAGGCCTCGGGCGACCACTCCCACCAGTCGATGGGGTTGTCGGCGTGCTGGAGCAGGTACGGGCTGGTGGCGGCGGCGAGCCGGTTGGGCATGCCGCCAGCCTGTCAGCCGCCCGGCTTCCCGGCAGGCCCGGCGGGCGCCTCGGGCTCGTCGGCGGGCGGGTCGAACGACGCGGGCACCTTCTTCAGGTGCCGCGTCATCGACACGATGAGCAGCAGCGTGGCCAGGCCCAGCGCCAGGATGACGACGAGCGCGACCGGCGAGGCCTTGCCGAACTCGGGGCCCTCGCCGGGCGGGGGCTCCGCACCACCCTGCGTGGGCGCGACGCCGACCGTCGCGAGCGCGTCGACGGGCACTGCGCCCAGGTCGACCAGGACGGACGTCACCGTGCACACCTCCGGGATCGGGGCCTCCAGGCTACGCGCCCGTGATCGGCGCGGCCGCTCACCCGGCCCGTCGGGCCACCGCGTGCTCGGCGATGCCGGCGAACAGGTCCTGCTCCGGGGTGGGGGCGTCGACGAGCGAGCGGACGAGCTCGTAGTCCTCGGTGGGCCAGATCTCGCGCTGGATGTCGAGCGGCACGAGGAACCAGCGGCTGGTGGGGTCGATCTGCGTCTCGTGGGCGAGCAGCGCCTTGTCGCGGACGTCGAAGCGGTCTACATGTCCGCCACCCAGGCGATGACCGGGCAGGGCGGCTTGCCGATGACCAGCTTCCTCACCCCGGTCGGGGAGCCGTTCCACTGCGGCACCTCCTAGCCGCCCGCCCCGCGCCACGGCATGCCGTCGTTCCGCGAGCTGCTGACCGCCGTCACCACGGCGTGGACCGAGGACGGCG
>JAPLAT010000625.1 GCA_026393175.1 Pseudonocardiales bacterium | reverse complement strand
TGCCGGCCGCGAGCGCTCAGCCGGCGAGGGGTCCGTCGCAGAGGAGAGCGACGTCGGTGTCGGGCAGAGCCGTGAGGCCAGCGCATCGCGCGACCACCAGAACCGAACCGCCCCTGCCCTGCGTTTGCGCAGGTCAGGGGCGGTTCGCCGGAGCCGCCTGTCGGAATCAAACCGACGACCTAATCACGTCGGCTCTGCGTCTATCGCTTGATGCGCCCACTGGGTGAACGAGCCGCTGACCTGCGCAAACGCCGAGCGTGGGGGACGCTGCCATCCGGTGGTGACCGACGACGACCGACCAGTACCGACCGTTTTACCGGAGTTTCACCGGAGCTCGCGGCGGCGTCGAAGCCGAGCAAGCTCCATTCTTTAGCTCACCGCGCCTTGCTCCTCGCCGGTCCCGTCGTCGTCGAAGACGTTCAAGGTCGACGCCAACCGGCAGGCCATCAACGCCCTGGGCGTGCAGACCGCCTCCCGGTTCGACCACCTCGAACAGCGCATGGACGCCGGGTTCGAGGAGATGCGCACCGGGTTCGCCGAGATGCGCGCGAAGTTCGACCAGACCTCGGCCGGCATGGCCCAGATCGTCGAGCTGCTCACCGGCCGCGACGACCAGTAGCCGGGTGGGGGCCCCGCAGGGCCCCGCCGTCACACCGGAGGCGTCTCGCCGGTCGGGTGGCCGTCCTCGAGGTAGACCGCGGCCCGCTCGGCGCGGGCGTGTAGCGCGGCCAGCGCGCGGCGGGTCTGCAACGCCGGCAGGTACTCCCCGAGCCGGTCGGGGGCGACGAACGCGTAGCTGCGCAGCTCGTCGCGGGCCAGGACCAGCGTGGCCGGGTCGTCGACCTGCCCGCCGTCGAACACCACGACCAGCCCCTCGGTGCGCCGCCCGGCCGCGGGCACGTGGTCGATGACCAGCAGAGCCCCGGGTGTGCGGGTGATGCCGAGCTCCTCGGTCACCTCGCGGGCCGCGCCGGTCCGCGGGGACTCCCCGTCCTCCACCACGCCGCCGGGGATCTCGAATCCCTGCTTGTAGGTCGGTTCCACGACCAGCATCGCCCCGGCCGGGTCGGTAAGCAGCATCGCCGCGGCGATCCGCCGGCGCGGCAACGGCGCGGCGACCAGGTCGGTCTGGCCGTCGGTGCCGAAGCGCCGCGGTGCGGGTTGTCCGAGCGCGGCGAGCGCGACGTCGACCGGCTCGAGCCGCCACCGCGCGGCCAGCTCGCGGGCCTGATCGTCGGGCACCAGCCGGTGGCGGTGCATGTCGTCGACGAACCGGTGCCCGTCCCAGTCCGGCTCCAGCTCGGTGAGTGTCTCCGGGCCGGCCGGGTCGTAGGTGGAGTACCAGCCGTGCCGCGCGAGCCACCGGATGCGGTCGGGCGCGACCGAGCGGGGCACGAGCTGGTCGAGCACCGCACCGGTCCAGCCGGGCACGTCGTCGGTCAACCACAGCCCCCACGGGTTGTCGCGCAGCTCGCTGGCCACCACGACCAACCCATCCGGGCCGTCCGTGTCCGGGGCGTCGGTGAGCGGGGCGTCGGTGAGCGGGGCGTCGATGAGCGGGGCGTCGACGGCGTGCGGTGTGGCGCGGCGCAGCTGCAGCAGGCAGTGCGCCTCGCCGCCGCGGCGGTGCGACCAGCGCAGCACCGCGGCCGCTGTGTAGCCGGTCGGGTCCTGCTGTGCCGTCGCGGTGTCGTTCACGATGTGCAGTGTCGTCGCCACAACCGACAATCCCCCCCTCTACTCGGTGGTCTTGCCCCGGCCGCGCCGCGGCGCCGGGTCGTCGCGGGTCGCGGTCGGCCCGACCGGGTCGCCGCCGCCGCTGCCGCTGCCGGGACCGGTGCTGCCGGTGCCACTGCGGGTGGTGGTACCCAGCTGGGTGAGGACGGCGGCGAGCTGGTCGCGGGCTTCCTGGCGCAGCGCGGCGCGCTCCTCGGCGGCCTCGCGGCGGACCCCGGCGAGTTCGGCGCGCAGCTGCTCGACCGTCGCCCGGTCCTCGCCCGCGCGGCGCTCGGCAGCCGCGGTGTCGGCCTCGGCCCGGGTACGCGCGGTCCCCGCCTCGGACGCCTCCCGCCGCGCGACCTCCGCTACCTGCTCCGCGGCGACGGCCCGGGCCTCGGCGGCGGCCACCTGCTGCCGCGCGGTCTCGGAGATCTCGGCACGGGCCTGCTCGGTCTCCTCCCGAGCAGCCTGCGCGCGCTCGGCGAGCCGGCGATCCCGGTCGGCCTCGACCTCACGGCGGTGCGCCTCGGCGCCGGCCTGCGCGGCAGTGACGTCCTCGGCGGCCTGCTCGCGGACCCGGTCGAGCTCCTCGCGGGCCGCGGCCGCCTCGGCGACGGCGTGCTCGGCGCGGGCGGTCTGCTCGGCGACCCGGGCGTCGGTCTCGGCGGTGATCCGGGCGACGGTTTCCGCGGTCTCCGTGCGCACGGTCTCCAGCTCGCGTAGCGCGGTCTCGGCGGCGTCGTCGGCCTGGGCGCGCTGCTCGGCCTCCTGCTCCGCGCGGCGGCGCGCCTCGCGGGCGTCGCGCTCGGCGCTGGCCTGCGCGCTCTGCGCCTCGGCGATCCGCACCCCGGTCTCGCGCTGCACCTGCTCGACCTCGAACGCGGCCGCCTCCGGGTCGGCCACCGTGCGCGCCACCTCCTCCGCGCGGGCCAGGATCGCCCCCAGCTGCGTCTGCTGGTCATCCAGCACCCGGCGGGTCTGCCCGGCGACGTCGCCGAACTGGGCCAGCAGCGCCCCGAACGACGCCCGCCCGTCGGTCACCGGCCGCTCCAACGCCTCAACGCCCGGCCCGGGTCCTTCGGCGCCGTCGGCCTGGCCGGCGCCCGGGCCGCCCGCGGCCGCGAGCGCGTACGAGCGGCGGGCCGCGAACGCCTTCGCCCGGTTGTGCCCGCCGAGGTCGCAGTACCGCGCCGGCGCACCCGGCCCGCCGGACTGCTCGATCGGCCGCCCGCAGGTCTGCCCGCCCGACCCGGTCGGGAACTGGCACCCGCTCGGCCCGGCCTCGGGCGCCGGGTGACCGCTGGTGGCGCGGCCCGCGGCCGCCGCGTCGTGCTGCTCGTCTGCCATGCCCCGAGAATACCGTTCCGTTTTGTCCTGTCAATTGTTGTGTTATAACGTTTTAAACGTTACGTAACAGAACGTAATTACTCCTAGTGGGCTCGGAGATCGTGGAGCTCGGCCATGGCGCGCCCCCCGGGTGGTAGGGGGCCGCCCCCCCCCCCCCCCCGCGGAAAGGAGGGGAGCGGCTGCGGTCGGTCGGCGAGCATGCCCCGACGGTGCCGCCGGGGCGGCCGCAACCAACCCGCTCGACCGGCGGGTGCCTGCCCAGGCTTGCGGCCGGCCCGGTGGTGCCGTAGCCCGTCAGGGGCCGACCGGGCGCAGCCGCGCACCGGACCGCCCCCTCTCCCCCGCCACCCTCACCAGCGCGAGCGCAAGTTCCCGGCTGCGGGAGGGAGGCCCGCCGGAGGCACACGTCCCTGTTCGTTGAGCAGGCCAAGTCGGTCTCGGAGAAGCATGGCTCTACTTGCCACGGCCACAAGCAAGGACCTGGTACTCGTCGCTTGGGTTCAGAGCCAGTGGAGCCAGGCGACAGCTACGTGGTGGACGATCTGTGCGTGGCGCGCGTCGCGGTCGACCTCTCAGCGCCGATCTCGGTCTCGGGTGCGGGGGTGAGCTGTGCTCGCGGCCCGGGGCGCATCGACCGGGCCTCGGGGCCGGTGGTGATCCAGCCCTCGCGGTGCAGGGCTTGGATCGTCGCCTCGACGTGCGGGCGCTTCAGCTCTAGGGCTCGGCCGAGTTCGGACCACAGTGGGCCGTGTCCGCGGGTGGCGCAGTAGCCCTGCACCCAGGCCGCGGCGTCCGGCCCGCACTCGGCTACGAAGGCCGCCGCCTGGGCGTGGTGTTGCTCGGCGGCTTGCTTGTTCGCCGCGATCATCTGCCGGGTCGCGGCCTGCACCGCTTCGTGGGTGGGAGCTTGCCCGGCGGCGACCAGTCTGATCGCGGTCCGGCGGTAGTGCGGTGCCCACACCCACGCCCACCCCAGCAGCTCGGCGATGCGCTCCTCGGTGGGCACGAGTCCGGCGCTGGTGATCCAGTCCCAGACCACCTTGCGGGCTTGCGCGGGGCCTCTCGGTGCCCGACCGGTGGCCCGCGGCGGCCCTGGGGGCCGGTTCCGCACCCGCCGGCCGGGCGGCTTGGGGGTGGAGGCATGACGACCCATGACTGTCGATGATCGACCACCAGGCCGGTGAACGACGAGCCGGCCCCCGCCGCAGCCCCGGTCCACCAGCGGTTTCATGGCTCGCGCGGCCCTGAGCGCCTACCCGGCCCGCGCCCGAGCGCCTGGCTCGTGACCAGCCGACCGGAACCATGGCCCGATGGGTCCCTGCGATCTTTACCGCGGTAAATCAACGACCGCGACGCCGTCCCGTGCGGCGGCTTTACCGCGGTAAATCGGCAGCCGCGGATGCCGTCTCGTGTGCGTCGGGACGATCGGCGACGAGGTGCCCGACGAGCTGCTCGATGACGTCGGGTGCGAGCTCCGCCCGCAGCGCGGCCGCGATCTTGTCGGGGGTTCCGCCGAGACGCCGGATGGCCCGGGCCGCCGGGGTCGGCCGGTTCGCCGGTGCCGCGGACGTCGACGGCGCGTCACCGCTGGTGCCGCGCCGATTTACCGCGGTAAAGCGGTGCAGGGCAGCGAGCTGTGCGGCGTGATCGAGCGTGTGCAGGGTGCGGACCTCGCGGAGCGCGATGTCGCCGGCACGCAGCGCGGCGTGCAGCTCGGGGGCGAGCTTAAGCAGGTTGAGACGCTGGCTCACCCATCCCGGGGAGCGTTGGAGGTTCTCCGCGGCGGCCTGGCCGCTGCCAGCGGCGGCAACGACAAGCTGGACCTGCTGGGCTTCCTCGACGGGGTCGAAGTCGCGGCGGTCCAGGTTCTCCGCGGCGGTGGCGCTGAGGAACCGCAGCGCAGATCCGGCGAGGTCGTCCTTGATGACGGCCTCGATGGCCTCCCAGCGCAGTTGTTGCGCGGCGAGGTAGCGGCGCGCGCCGGTGACTTGCACGAACGCCGCGCGGCCCAGCTGCGCGTCGTCGTCGGGGAAGATCCGGCGGAACGCGGCGCGGGTGACCACTGCGCACGGCTGGAGCTGGCCGTTGATCCGCATCGAGTCGGCGAGTTCGTCGATGGCGTCCGGGCGGGTGCCGAGCACGCGCTTGTTGTGCGGGTTGAGCGTCAGCTGGGAGAGCTGGATCGGGCGCCCGCCGCCGTCAGGGGTGAGGGCGTAGGGGCCGCGGCCGTCGTCGAGGTCGGGGTCGCCGGCGAGGTCGGAGAGGTTGACCTTCTGCCCGCGGGAGCGGGCCGCGCTCATCGCGTCACTCCCCCGGCCGCCGCGGCCGGGTCCTCGGCCACCGGCACGCCGGCGCCGACGTGTGGGGCGGTGGAGCCGCCGTAGCCGAGTTCAAGGGCCAGCCGGAAGAAGTCCTCGCGGGCTTCCATCGCGACCCGGTTCTTCGGGTACTGGGTGACGACCAGACCATCGGCGCTGGCGCGGGTGTGGAGCTTGTAGCGGCGAACGACGGTGTTGGCCATCGGCCAGCGGCGTTGCCGGATGTATTGGGCGGTCTGCTGGAGATCGGTGGTGCCGTCGCGGGGGTCCCAGTTGTTGACCACGACGCGGTAGGGCAGCCCGCGCGGCATGATGACGCGCTCGACGGTGCGGGCGGTCGGGTCGAACGCGAGAGGCTCGGGCGGCATCGGGACGACGACGTCGTCGGCCTCGTCGAGCGCGGCCTGAAGGATGGCCTCGTCCTCCAGGCTGCCGGGGGTGTCGACGAAGACCTCGCGATAGGGGCCACTGCGCAGCCGACGCAGATCGCGCGGGTCGGCGATCTGGGTGAAGTCGAACGGCAGCCCGCCTTGGCGGGCGACGCGTTCGGACCACCACACCGACGACGCCTGCGGGTCGGTGGAGGCGACGAGCACCTCGCTGGTCGGGCTCTCTACGTCGCGGGGCCGGTGCCGCCCGGCCTCTGCGGGGTCGCGCAGGGGACCGAAGGATGTCTCGCGGACGGCGTGGACCACCGCAGCCAGGTTGACGGCGAGGGTGGTCTTGCCGACCCCGCCCTTCTGGTTGGCGATGACATGGATGTTCGCAGGCATGGCGGGACTCTCTGTTCCGTGTGCTTCCCGCAGGTCGAGGCTCGATCGGCGGTACTTCGGACGGCAGGAGCGTAGCGACGTCGGCCGCAGGTTCTGCCGCCGTGGGGGCCGTGTCGCGTGCTTTACCGCGGTAAATCGGTGGTCGACATCGGCCCTACTGGCACGGACCGTCAGGAGTTGCGCCCCGGTCCGCAGCAGCGGCCCGCGCGGCGCGGAGCTGCGCCCGGTGGGCCTCCCACGTGGCCACAGCGGCGATCTGGGCGGCGGACCGACCGGGCGGTGTCAGCGCGACCCGCGGCGCCCGCGAGGGGGCCGGACGCAGGCTCGGCTGGGCTTGGTAGTCGCCGGGCACGCCAGCGAGCTTGGCGGGCAGCTCATGGAGCCGGTTCCGCCAGGGCCGGAGCCGGGCCGCGAGGACGCGCAGGGGATCGCGGGCGCCGCGGAGGGCGTCGCCGCGGTGGTGGTCGGGCCGGTCGGGGTGGTGGTCGATGGCGAACAGCAGCGCGGCCGGGCAGGCGCCAGCCACCCACCAGGGCCGCAACAGGGCCCGGGCGCGCCAGAGCGGCATCCTGGATACCCCCCGCTGGTCCAGGCCCAGACGCTGGAACAGGCACCGAGTCGCGGCAGTCCGGTCCGGAGCGGACTGGGGCACCCCATACAGCGGCCATCCGGCCGGGGTCGGCTCGGCGGGTTCGAGCCGTCTGCCGTTCAAGGGCTGGTTACCAACGTAAGTAACGGGGAGGACGCCACTTTCATCCACAACCATGCTGAGCTGCGCGGATACAGGATCGGGCCCACCGCCGGCGGTGGCCGGTGGGGGAGTGGTGGTGGCCAGCGGAGCGACCAGGACGTAGCTGGGGGTGCGGCCGTGGTCGGTGCCGAGGAACTCGGCCGAGGCGCCGTGCTCGACGACGACGAGCAGGCCGGCGTCGCGGGCCCACGCGATGACCCGGGAGACGGTGCGGGGCGCGCGGGCGCCGGCGTCGCCGAGCCGGGCCAGGGTAACCGCGGTGATCAGCCCGGTCTGCCAGTCCATGCTGCACACCAGCCGACGCAGGATCGCCGCCCACGCGGCGCGCTTGTCGCTGCGCCACTCCTGGGCGTCGACGAGCTCGTCGACGACGCCCAGGGCCTCGGCCTGCTCGAGCAGCACCCGGTACTGCGGGGCGACCAGGTGGCGCCACCCGGGGTGCGGGTCGTAGCGGCCGGCGGCGACGCGGGCCGCGGCCCGTCGGCGGCCGTAGGCCATTCCGCGCGCGCGGCCGCGGGCGGCGGTGAGCCGGCCCACCCACGGGCGGGCCGGAGGCCGGCTGTCGGGAGGGCGTGCCGCGCGGCCGCGCGGCGGCCGAGAACGCCGATGCGCGCCGGAAGCCATCGCTGTGGAGCTGCTGCCGCTGGTGCTCTGGCCGCTGAGGTCGTTCTGGGCGTGCACGACGCACAGCGACGGGGTCGGGTCGGCTGTGAGGACGTATGACCCGACCTCGTAGCAGGGCAGACACCACCCGTCGCCGAACTCGGAGGCGGATTCGGCGTGTGGCGGATGCGCGTCGGGGCGCGCAGGGGTTATCTTGGGCACGCGAAAGCGCGCCCCCTTCCTGACCGGAGGGAACCGCTCCGGCTGACAACCGGAGCATCTGCGCCGTCTCGGGGTGCAAGCCGAGACGGTCGCGACTCGAGGCGGTCCCTACGGGGACCGCCTCGCTGTCGTTATGAGGCCTTGCCCAGTGGCAATCCCTCCTGCGTCTGATAGGGGATACCGACCTCGGCCGCGAGTAGCTCGCCGATCAGGTCGGTCACTGTCATCCCACGGCGGGCCGCGTGCTCGCGGACCGCCGCGAGCAGCGCCGTGGGGAGCTTGTAGCTGACGAGTCGCCGATCGCCTTTCGACGGCCGCCCGCCCTTCTTGCGCTCCATAGCGCAGTTCCTACCGTTCCGTATGGACGGAACAGGGTAGGCGCGCCGAGGACGTCAGAGGTTGATCCGCGCGGGGCGGCTAATCGCGGTGCGCGGCGAGGACGTCCTGCATCACCAGGCGAGCCTCGTCATCGTGCAGCGCGGCGCCCTCAAGTCGATCGAACCAGCGGCGGTGCCGGTCGATGTCTACGCGCTCGTCAAGGAACGCGGTGCCGACGATGGTCTCGTTGGTCGCCATCCGGTCGCCGTAGAGGTGGAACGACGGCGGTAGCGGAGGCACGGGCCGGCCGTGTGGAAGCACGCCGAGCCGGACGTTCGGTCGCCGGGACAGGTCGATGAGGTGCTGCAGCTGCTCCTGCATCACCTCTTGCGAGCCGAGCACCGTACGCAGCACGCCCTCGGGGACCACTTGCATCACGGTCCGCTCAGAGTCGTCTAGTAGCGCGAGGCGGGACCGGCGAGCCTCCGCCCACCCCTCATCGGGTACCCGTTCGATCACGGCCAACGTGTACGCCCACGCCTGCATCAAGCCTGGGACGATCTCGGCCTGCCAGGAGCGAATCTCGTGACACTGCCGCTCGACGGCGAGGATACGGCGCTGCGCGTCGGCGCCCTTGCGAACGATGCGAGTCTGGCGGGTGACCGCGAGGTCAGCGATCGTCCTGCAGAGTTCAACGAGCTCGCTGCGCTGCGGCGCCGTCGCGTCGAGCGCGCGCGCGTATCGCTCCGCGACGTTCGGCGGCGGTGTCCGTTGACCATGTTCCGCCTTGCTGATGCTGCCTTGGCTCAGCCCGGATCGGGCGGCGGCTTCGGTCTGGGTGCGATCGCCTCGGATCTCGACTAGCAGCTGCGAGATTCGATCGCGACCCGATCCGGGTGGAGGCATCTAGGCGGCTCGACTCGGTCGGGCGCCGTGGTACTCGGGGTGGCGCGACCACCATGACGCCCACGGCTCGGCGGCATCCCAGAGCCGGCGAGCATCGTCGCGGTAGGCCTCGGCACGCTCGTCGGCCGCGCCGATGTAGGCGCCGCCGACGAACGTGCCGTCGGCCTGGTAGATCACGGGCACGATGATGCGGTTGACCACCCAGTAGTCACCGGTCCCGAGCAGGCTCGGGATGCTGTGCTCGCCACGGCGCAGCACCCGGATCTGCTCGAAGGCGCTGTTGAGCGCGTAACCGCGCTGGCAGGCGTACAGCTCGTAATCGGTCAGGTCCTCGGACAAGATCCGCACGCGATAGTGAGCGATGCCGTCCGCCACGTCGCGTTCCAGCTGGTCGAGCCACTCCTGCTTGGCCGTCGGCGGTGCGTCGCCGGCCCGCCAGGCTCGAAAGTCTGTTCCTGCGCGGCTGTATGCCGGGAGCTGCTCGAGCCGGAACCGCCAGTCACCGCGCTGATGGACGTTGTCGTCCATGAACCGGCCCAGCGTTGCTAGATCCATGAGTCCGCACGGCACCCAGCGCGGTTGAGTGCCGAGCAACTCACGCTCGGGGTTGTACTCCGCGGCGAGTTCCGCGCGGGCGGTGTCGTCGACGTCATCACGCACGACCACGAACGCCTCATCCCTGCCGGGGAGCGTGTGCACACTCGGGCAGTCGTTGCGGTCGGGCGAGTCTGCCGTGCCCGCCGTAGTGATCAACGTCTGGTGGTTCGTGGACATGACGGTGTCCCCCTCCTGGCGCGCGAACTATGGCAACGAAGTGTCCGCACCGCCCCACCCTCTAGTCAACCGTGACAGGAATACCTGCGCGGCAACCAGCTTAGCAATATTCCGCTCACGCTTGCATAGTGCTGTACACCCCGTCATGCTCGCTCTGGGACCAGCCCTCTCATGCAAGGGGCCTCGGCGGAGCTCTGACCCTCCGCCGAGGCCGTGGGCCGTGCCCCACCCGATGCGAAGGAGACGACCCATGAGCAGGATTGCAGCACCCTCAGCAGTACAGCCGGGCCAGGTGCCGTGCGCCGCTACGCCGGAGCGGATGTTCCCGGTGGATGAGTCCGGGCCGGGCCAGGCCCCGACGGTGGGGGAGCATGCGGCGTTGGCGGTGTGCGCGGGCTGTCCGGTGCTGGACCGGTGCCGGGTGGCGGTGTTGGCGATGCCGCTGGCCTACGGGGTGGCCGGCGGGTTGACCGCCGCGCAGCGCCGTGAGGTGCGCGCGGCCCGGCTGGACCGCCGAGCGAGGGCGGCGTGAGCGCGCCGGCGCGGGAGGTCGGCAGCGAGCCGGCGGTGCCGCTGGGCGAGCTGGCGCTGCAGCTGGGTCGGTTGGGCGGGGTCGCGCAGCGGCTGCTCGCGGTGCACATGCCGGATCGGCACGGCCGGTGCCAGGGCTGCACGGTCCCGGGTACCGGGCTGCCGGGGGCGGTGTGGCCGTGCGCGCTGCACTTCTACGCCACCGCCGCCGCACAGGCGGTGGGAGAGTGAACGCGCGGGTGGTGCTTTTTGGGCTGCTGGGCGTGGTCGCGGCCGCGGCGGCGGTCCTGTCGTTCGCCGCGCTGCGCGATCTCGCGTTGCTGTGCGGGTTCTCCCCGCAGCTCGCCTGGCTGTTGCCGGTCGTGGTCGACGCCGGCGCGGCCGCGGGGTCACTGGTGTGGCTGGGCGGCTGGGCCGTGTCGTCCGCGCGCCGGTTCGCCCGCGCGCTCGCACTGGCCCTGCTCGGGTCCTCGGTCGCGGCCAACGCCCTCGGGCACGGTCTGGCCGCGTTCGCGCTCGCCCCGCCGTGGTGGGTGGTCGTGATCGTCTCCGCGGTCGCCCCGGCCGTGCTGGGAGCCGTGGTCCATCTGGCGGTGCTCGTCGGCCGCACCGACAACCACCCCGCTGTGCACCAGCACGTCGTCGAGCAACGCGATGTCGACGAACCCGACGTCGACCGGCCCGACGTCGACGAGCGCAACGTCGACGAGCGGGTCACCGGTGCGATCGGGGCGGTGTCGGAGCGTCTCGAGCTGGCCGTCGGCGCCTACAGCGACGGGCTGCTGGACGAGCGGGGGCTGTCCCGCCGGTGGGACGCGGTCGACGCGGACACGGCGACGTCGCCCCGCCCGGTCGATCCGGACGGGCGGGTGGTCGAGCTGGTGGAGCTGCTCGAGGCCGGGGCCCTGGTCACCGGGGCGCACGCGGCGGTGTTGTTCGGCTGCTCGCCGCGGACCGGGCGGCGGTTGCTCACCCGCGCCCAGGCCCTCGCCGTCACCCCGGCCGGTGCGCCGGCCGGAACCGAGCCGGAGCTGGTGGGGGCGGGGTGGCCACGATGAGGTGCCTTCCCGATCCCGCCACCCCCGGCCAGGGCCGGTGGGGTCGTACGCGGTGCGTGCTGGCCGCCGTCGCGGCCGCAGCGCTGGTTGTGCAGCTGGTGCCGGTCGTGCACACCGTGCTGGTCGTGCTGGTCGCGACCTCCTGGGTGCTGATCGCGCTGCTCGCGGCCCGGGCGCTGGCCCACCGCTACGGGCTACACCTCCCCGCCTGGGCGAGTCCCACCGTCGCGGCCCGGATCGTTCCACGCCTGGCCGGGCGGCTGCGGGCACGTCGACGTTCGACGGCGGTCGCGTCGACGCCAGTCGCGACCCCGGTCACCGCGGGGCAGGACTGCTACGAGCTGGTCGGCGGCCCGATGGGCGGGCAGCGGTGATGCGGCCCGGGATGTGGGCCGATGGTCTGGCCGGTGCCGGCGCGGGCGCGCTCACCGACGGCGAGATCGCCCGTCTGCACGTCCAGGCCGGCACGGCCGGGGTGGCGGCCACGGCCGCGTCGGCGTGGCTCGCCGGTGCGACGTCGTGGCCGCTGCTGGACTCCCTCGCCCTGGTCGGCGCCACGGCCGGGTCGGTGCTCACCGCGGCGACCGTCGGGCACCGCAGCTGGTGGACCCACCCGCAGACCCGGCTGCGCCGGGCGCTGGGCGGCCCGGTCGGCTGGCTCGACGGCCACGACCTCGCCGAGAGCTGCGGGGCCGCCGCGGTGCGCCGCCACGCCGCCGGGCTGTGGCCCGGGCGCGATCACTCTCGCGCCCCGGTGACGTGGGCGGGGTGGGAGGCCGGCCGCCTGGTGTCCGGGCCGCGGCATCTGCGGCGGCGGCGGGTGTACTCGCCGTGGACCCGGGGGATCGGGATCCTCGGCCCGCAAGGCTCCGGGAAGACCCAGTACCTGATCGGGCTGTTGCTCCAAGCCCCCGGCGCGGTGGTCGTGCCCTCCACCAAGCCGGAGCTGGCGCTGGCCACCATGGCGGCGCGCGCCGCGGTGGGGCCGGTGGCGGTGTTCAATCCCGCCGAGCTGGGCGAGCTCGCCTCCACCCTGGCCTGGGACCCGGTCGCCGGCTGCGACGCCCACGCATGCGCGGATGCGCGGGCGTGGGCGCTGGTCCGCGGTGGGGGAGCGGCCGCCGGGACCCACGCCGCGGAGTTCTGGGCGCAGAAAGCCCAGGAGATCATCCGCGCCTATCTGATGGCCGCCGCGCTGTCCGGCCGCGACATGGGCGCGGTGATGCGCTGGGCCAACACCCCCGACGACCCCGCCCCGGTGCACGTGCTCACCGGCCACCCCGGGCAGGTGCCGCCCGGGTGGGTGGAGACCCTGACCACGCACCTGGCCGCGGCGCCGAACACCAGGACGGGCTACTTCGCCACCGTCTCCTCGTGTGTGGGGTTCATGGACAACCCCACCGTCGCCGCGGCGTGCCGCCCCGCCCCGGGCCGGCACCTGGACGTGGCGGAGTTCCTGGCCCGGTCCGGGACGCTGTACCTGATCGGGTCCAGCGCCGATCGGCGCCTGGCGCCGTTGCTGACCGCGTTGACCGAGCACCTGTTCGACACCGCCCAACACCTCGCCGCCGCCCAGCCGGGCGGGCGGCTACCGGTGCCGTTGGCGTTCCTGCTCGACGAGGTCGCCCACACCACCCCCGTCCCGCTGGACCGGTGGGCCGCGGACTCCCGCGGCTGGGGCATCACCGTGTGCGCCGTCGTGCAGTCGTTGGCGCAGCTGTCCGCGACCTGGGGCCGGGATGCCGGGGAGATCATCTGGGAGAACCTGCCCACCAAGGTGATCCTCCCCGGCGTCACGAATGTCGAGGACCTGCGCGCGCTGTCCTACCTCGGTGGGGAGCGCTGGACCGCCCGGCACAACGACGGCGCCTCCGCCGGCGCCGACGGGCGCCGATCCACCTCGGTCTCGACCACCCGCACCCGGGAGCCGGTCATCGGCGGTGATGTGATCGCGACCCTGCCCCGCTGGCACGCCTACCTGCTCGGAGCCGCGCCCCGCCCGGCCGTGGTCCGGTTCACCCCCGGCTACCAACTCCTCGCCGGCACGCCGCCCAAGGCGGGTTCGCCGTCATGACCGGCCCGAACGCAGACAACGCGAACGGGGACGACCCGCTCCCCGAGCGGGGCGGGAGGGGCCGCTCGCCGCTGACCCGCGCCCAGGCTCGTGACGAGCTGCTCGCCCGCCTCGCCGCGCAGGTCCGCACCGCTCAAGCCGCCACCGAGCGGCGCCTCGACACGGTGGAGGCGAACGTGGCCGAGTCGGCAGACCTCCTCGCTCAGGCGCTGCCGCGGATCGACACCGCGCTCGACCAGCTCGCCGCCCTCGCCGAGCGGCTCGACGACGAGCCGGTGGCCCCGGTCAGCTGGCCCACCCTCACCGTCGACGAAGCCGCGACCGTGTGGGCGCAGCTGGCCTACTGGACCGATGGGGTGCTGGTCGGCTGGTACCGGCTCACCCGCGCGCAG
>JAPLAT010000274.1 GCA_026393175.1 Pseudonocardiales bacterium | reverse complement strand
GCCTGCTCCGGACCCTCGACCAGGAGGGCTGGGCACAGACGTCGAACGACGCCGTGACCCGCTGGCAGCTCAGCCCGCGACTGTTCGCGCTCGCCCGGCAGGACACCCTGTCCGCGTCGCTGCGCGACGTCGCGATGCCCCACCTCAGAGCGCTCGGCGCGCGCACCGGCGAGACCATCCACTTCTCGGTCCTCGACCGGGACGTCCAGCTCGTCCTGATCGAACGGGTCGATTCCGTCCATCCGGTGCGGACGTTCAACGCCATCGGCGCCACCACCGCCCTGCACACCAGCTGCAGCGGCAAGGCGGTACTGGCGATGCTGCCGCACGCCAGGGTCGAGGAGATCCTCGCGCGGCCGCTCGAGAAGGTCATGCCCAACACGTGCGTCGATCCGCAGCACCTGATGGCGCAGGTCCGCGAGGCCCGCGAACGGGGCTACGCGGTGAACATCTCGGAGAACCGGGCCGGCGTCTGCGCCGTCGGTGCCGCCGTCGCCGACGGGTCCGGTCGCCCCGTCGCCGCCGTCGCCATCTCCATGCCCGACACCCGGTTCGACGCCGGGCGGGTGCCGGAGTGGGGCGCGTGGGTGCGCACGGCCGCCCGCGCCATCACCGCCGCGCTGTCCCGCTGAGCGCCTCGTCGATCACGCCCACCCCACACCACCGAACAACGGAGAGACCATCACACACCGACAGCTGACCCTCGGCGCGGTCAACATGCAGGCTCAGGACCCCACCGCGCTCGCCGCGTTCTGGGCACTCGCCCTCGGCACCACGCCCTCCCCCATCGGCACCAGCGTCTACCTCCCCGCGGCCGGACCCGACGGCTTCGCCCTGTTCGTACAACCCCTGACCGGGCCCCGCCCCGACCACCAGATGACCCACCTCGACCTGACCGTCCCCTGGGGAACACGACAGGCGGAGGTCGGGCGCCTCCTCGACCTCGGCGCCACCCACCGCTGGGACGTCCTCGACGAGTACCCCCACGTACGCTGGACGACCCTGGCCGACCCCGAGGGGAACCTCTTCTGCGTGGCCGAGCACCCACCCAACGGCGACGGCACGGTGCTTCCGCCCCCGGCACCGTCGGATCAGCGGTGAAACCGACGTCGACGGGTTCGGGCGTTCTGCCGGGGCCACGTCCCCATCGGTGGTGTCGGTCCGGGGTACCTCCGGCGTGGCCGAGCACGGGGCGTCCACCAACGGGTGTGTGACCGGCCCGGTGACGGGCGAGACGTCGTGTAGGGCGGCCACCGCGTGATCTTCTGGAGAAGCTGTTCGCCTACATCGAGGGGTGGTGCAACACCGAGCGCATCCAGGCCCTGCCTCGGGCGGCTCTCACCGGATGAGTGCGAGGCCGCCGGGCAGCCCGGCCGCGGCGGTGGTGATCCGGGCGCGGCGGGTGCGCAGGTGGTCGCCGAGGTCGGAGGGCACGACCCGCGTACCCGGGCTGCGTCGGGAGGAGGTGGCGATGCTGGCCGGGGTGAGCGTGGACTACGACGTCCGGCTCGAGCAGGGCCGGGAACGCCGGCCGTCCGCGCAGGTGCTCGACGCCGTTGCCGCCACCCTGCAGCTCACCGCCGACGAGCGCACGTACCTGTTCGCGCTGGCCGGCATGGCTCTGTCGGTGCGCGGGGCGAGCGCCCCGGATCGGGTCGACCCGGCGCTGCGGCAGCTGATGGACGCGTTGCCGGACAACCCGGCGCTGGTCCACAACGGCGCGAACGACGTCCTGGCCGCCAACGAGATCGCCGACGCCCTGTTCGACGGTTGGTCCTTCTCCCGCAACCTCCTGGAGATCGTGTTCGGCGACCCCGCCGCGCGCGGGTTTTACCCCGATCGGGCGCAGGTCGCAGCCAACGCCGTCGCCGGGTTCCGGCTCCACCACGGCTCCCACCCCGACGACCCGCGGACCTGCGCCGTCCTCGATGGTCTGCTGGCCTCCAGCCCCGAGTTCCGCAGGCTGTGGACGGCCCACGACACCCGGGGGAAGGCCCTCGAGCGCAAGCGGCTCCACCATCCCCAGGTCGGCCCGCTCACCCTGACCATGCAGACCTTCGACGTGCGGTCCGCACCGGGCCAGCACCTCGTCGTCTATCACGCCGAGCAGGGCACCGACAGCATGGCCGCCCTGCGACTGCTGGGTTCCCTCGCCGCCACCCGGCGTCGGTAGGGAGCACCACCGCGCGCGGTGAACAGGCAGTCGACGATCCCCTCCTCGGCGGCCGCCTCCTCGAGGTGCCCCTCGGCGTGCGCGGCGACGAGCCTGCTCTTGCCGGGGTAGCGGATCTCCTCGACCAGCTCCTGCATCGCCGGGGACGGCTTGGGGGTGAACAGCGAGACCACGATCGTGACCACGAAGTTGATCACCATGCCCACCGTGCCGAAACCGGTCTCCGGGATGCCGAGGATGCCGTCGCCGTCGCCGTAGATGTCGATGGTCCACAGCATGTAGGCCATCGTGGTGATGAGGCCGGCCGCCAGGCCCGCCGTGGCGCCCATCGCCGTGGTCTTCTTCCAGAAGATGCCCAGCACCAGGATCGGGAAGAAGCTCGCACACGCCAGGCCGAAGGCCAGTGCCACCACCTGGGCGACGAACCCGGGCGGGTTGATGCCCAGGTACCCGGCGACCAGGATCGCGGCGGCCATCGCGATCCGGCCGACGAGCAGCTGGCGCGCCTCCGTCGCCCGCGGGTTGATCCGCTTGTAGTACACGTCGTTCGCCACGGAGGAGGAGATGACCAGCAGCAGGCCCGAGGCCGTCGAGAGCGCCGCGGCCAGGGCGCCGGCGGCGACCAGGCCGACCACCGGAGCCGGAAGCCCGGCGATCTCCGGCGCCGCGAGCACGATGATGTCGTTGTTGACGACCACCTCGCCGGCGTCGGGGCCGTAGTCGATGAGGCCGTTGCCGTTCGCGTCGTCGACCGTGATCAGCCCGACGTCGCGCCAGGTGTTGAACCACGCCGGGGTGGCGTCGGTCCCGGTCCCGGCGATCTGGTCGATGAAGTTGAGCTTGCTGAACGCGCCGATGGCCGGGGCCGAGGTGTAGAGCAGCGCGATGAAGAACAGTGCCCACAGCGCCGAGTAGCGGGCGGCGCGCACGCTCTTGGCGGTGTAGAAGCGCACGATCACGTGCGGGAGCCCGGCGGTGCCGAACATCAGGGCCGCGGTGATCAGGACCATGTTGAGCATGTTCGTCTGGGTGAACGCCTCGGTGTACGCCTCGAACCCGAGCTCGCGCTGCAGCCCGTCGAGCTCGGCGAGGATCTGGCCGAACCCGATCTGCGGCACCGGGATCCCGGAGAGCTGCACGGAGATCGCGACGGCCGGGATGAGGTAGGCGACGATCAGCACGGTGTACTGCGCCACCTGCGTCCAGGTGATCCCCTTCATGCCGCCGAGCACGGCGTAGAAGAAGACGATCACCATGCCGATGATGACGCCGGCGACCGTGCCGACCCCGAGGAAGCGCTGGAAGACCAGACCGACGCCGGCCATCTGCCCGGCGACGTAGACGAACGAGATGACGACCGCCGCGACGACGGCGACCAGCCGGGCCGACTCGGAGTACCGGTCCCCGACGAAGTCCGGGATCGTGTACTTGCCGAACTTCCGCAGGTAGGGCGCCAGCAGCAGGGCCAGCAGCACGTAGCCGCCGGTCCAGCCCATGAGGTACACCGACCCCGCGTAGCCGTTGCCGGTGAACGCGACGATGCCGGCCAGGGAGATGAAGGATGCGGCGCTCATCCAGTCGGCCGCGATCGCCGCACCGTTGGCCGAGGCCGGCACGCCGCCACTGGCGATGTAGAAGCCGGCCGTGCTCGACACCCGGCTCGCGTAGGCGATGTAGATGTAGACGCCGAAGGTGATGACGACGAAGACGAGGGTCCAGAGCTGGATCTGGCTCATGAGTGGTGGACCTCCTCCTCGTACTCGTCGATCCCGAACTCCGCGTCGAGCTTGTCCATGCGCCACACGTAGACGGCGATGAGGACGAGGAAGACCAGGATGGAGCCCTGCTGGGCGAACCAGAACCCGAGCGGGAACCCGAGCACCACGATCTGGTTGAGGGGCTCGGCGAAGACGATTCCCGCCCCGAACGACACGAGCGCCCAGATCGCGAGCAGGACGCTCATCAGGCGCAGGTTGCGGCGCCAGTACTCACTTCGTTGGGTTGCGTCCACACACGCCTCCAGAGATCCGCCCGACCAGGTGACCAAGTTCACACGTAGTGACCGAGACAAGCAGAAAGGCGCAAACAACGTCAACATCTCTAATCGGACAGACGGCAACGATCTGGACACGACCGGACGGACCATGGACGGCGCGGGCGTTCCGCCCCTACGTTGGCCGGATGGTGCAGGCGAGCCCCGGGCAGGCAGGCCGCGCGACGGCGCGCCGCCACCCCGCGAACCGTCGACTGCTGGTCGCGGCACTGCTGATCCTGGTCGGCGCGTTCCTGCCCTGGCTGGCCACGGGCGCGGGCAACGTGTCCGGAGTGCGCGGAGCGGGCCTGTGGACGATGTACGCGGCGGTGCTCGGCGTGGCCGGCGCCCTCGTCCGATCCCCCCGGTCGGCGGCGATCCACGCGGCGGTGCTGGCCGTCGTGGCCCTCGTCCTCCCGCTCTGGCAGGTCGTGCATCTCGTCGGCCTGGTCGGCTTCGCGGGCTGGATACCCGGCCCCGGCCTCGTCATGACCGCGGGCGGAGGCGTCCTCGCCGCCAGTGCAGCCCACACCCTGTTCCGCGCCTCCGCCCCGGGACCGGTCAGTCCGTGACCGTGCTGACCGCCCGGTACTCGAGATCGGCGTACTGCGGGTGGCGCGACAGCCACCCCGCGATGAAGGGGCACACCGCGAGCACCCGGAGCCCGTCGGCCCGCACCGACTCGATCCCCGCGCGAGCCAGCAGGGAACCCACCCCGCGTCCCTCGAAGGCCGGGTCGACCTCGGTGTGGACGAAGGCGACGAGCTCGGCCGTGCGGAGATAGTCGGCGAACCCCGCGAGTGTCTCGCCGTCGCGCGCCTCGAACCGGTTCGCGGCGCGGTTCTCGGTCACGGTGATCATGCGGTGCTCCCCCGGCCGGCCGGGTGCCACCGGAACGGGTCGTCCTCCAGCGCGGAGCGGTCCCAGTCCGCGCGCCGGGCGGCGGCGACGTAGGTGGTGTGCAGGAACTCGGCGACCGCGCGGTCCGGCTCGGGTGCGGCACGGGCGACCTCGTAGGGCAGCAGGAACTGCTGGAACTCCGGGCTCCAGAACGCGCCCTCCGGGCCCACCGGTTCCTCGGCGAACCCCTCGGGCGCGGGGTAGGCGTAGGAGTAGAAGGCGCCCTCCTCGCCGCCGCCGGGCCAGAACCCGCAGCTCGACAGCTCCCGGGAGTAGCCCTCGACCATCACCCAGTCCCCGCAGGTGGGCACCCCGCCCGGGTGCGTCGGAGACGGCCGCCCGGAGAAGCGGGTGCAGGCCAGGTCCATCGCGCCCCAGAAGAAGTGCACCGGGCTGACCTTGCCGACGAAGTGCGACCGGAACTCCCCCATCACCCGGTCCGCCTGCAGCAGCTGGCGCCAGAACAGCGCGGCCGCCTCGCCGTCGTAGGAGGCATGGACCTCGTCCTCGGCGAACGGGATCGCCGGGTCGACCTCGTTGGGGTGCGGCCGGATCGTCGCCTCGATCCCGAGCTCGTCGAGCGCGGCCATGAGCCGGGCGTAGAACTCCGCGACCGGCATCGGCCGCAGCGTGACGCCCCGCGTGCCGCCGTCGCTGCTGCGGATCTCCAGCCGGTGGGCGAGGAAGTCGAACTCGATCTCGAAGGCCCCCGTGCGGTACGGGATCGACGAGGTCGTCAGCCCGCGCGGGCTGACGTAGAGGGTCACCTGCCACCAGTGGTTGACCAACGGGGCGTGCGCCATGCGGATCTTGCCCACGATCTGGGTCCACATGTGCAGGGTCTCGCGCGTCGGCGCCCAGTCCGCGACCCGCAGGCTCGGCCAGCTCGTCTGAATGTTCATCGGTACTCCGGGTTGGCGTGATCGGGGTGGGTGCCGGCGTCCCAGGCCGTGCGCTGGTTGCCGTGCGCCGGGAACCCGCCGGCGCGGCGGATCATCGACGCGGTGTGCAGCAGGTTGTAGGTCATGAACGCGATGTTGCGGTTGGTGAAGTCGTTGTCCGGGCCGCCGGAGCCCTCGTCGAGGTAGGACGGTCCGGGGCCGACCTCGCCGATCCAGCCCGCATCGGCCTGGGGCGGGACGGTGAACCCGATGTGCTGGAGGCTGTACAAGATGCTCATCGCGCAGTGCTTGAGGCCGTCCTCGTTACCGGTGAGCAGGCAACCGGCGACGCGGCCGTAATAGGCGTACTGGCCGTGCTCGTTCAGCACGCCGGAGTAGCCGTAGAGCCGCTCGATCACCCGGCGGGTCACCGAGCTGTTGTCGCCCAGCCAGATCGGCCCGCCGATGACGAGGATGTCGGAGGCCAGCACCCGGGTCTGCAGCGCGGGCCACTCGTCGCCGTCCCACCCGTGCTCGGTCATGTCCGGCCGGACGCCGGTGGCGATGTCGTGGTCGACCGCGCGGATCCGGTCCACCGAGACCCCGTTCGCCTCCATGATCGCCACACTACGGTCGATCACGCCCTGGGTGTGGCTGCGGCCGGGCGAGCGGGTGAGGGTGCAGTTGACGTACGTCGCGCGCAACCCTGTGAAGTCGGGGGTCATGCCGCGTCGCCCTCGGACGTCGCACCGCGCCGCTCACCCAGGTGCTCGGCGAGATGCCGCTCGACGGCCCGGTACGACCGGAGCCGGTTCTCCTCGTTCTCGACGCCGTGGTCCTCGTCCGGCGCGAGCACGTACTCCACCGGGACGCCGCGCTCGCGCAGCGAGGCGACGATGCGGTCCTCGATGAGCCGCGGCCGCGTGAGTCCCGGCTGCGTGTCCGAGACAGTCATGGTCCGTCCTTTCGGGGGGTGCTGGGGTGTGCCGGTCGACGCACGGCACGGAGGGCGGGTCGTGGTCGCGACCGTGACGATGCCGAACTGCACGGTGGGGTCCTCTCTCCGACGTCGTGACCCCACCTGACACCGTGCCGCTACGGCATGGTCAAGTCCTCCGACCCCGCGTCACGCGACGCCCCCCGGGAGACCCGGCCGCTCCTGCAGCAAGCCGGCGCGGTCCCCGATCCGTCCGGCCTTCGTCGCTCACGCGATCGGCCCTCGGTGGCGGAGCCAGAAGTCGACTGCCGCGGCCCGCGGCCGCGGGCGCATGCCGCTGCGCTCCCCCCACTCCATGACCTGCTCCGCAGCCTCGGCCACGGACGGCCAGCGGGGAAGGCCGGGGCCGTTCGGGTCGCCGGTGGCGGCGAACCGCGCCCAGTGGTCGGTCATCTGCGCGGACAGCCGGAGGTCGGTGGCGGTGTACTCGGCCTCGCCGGCGGCCCCGAGGGTGCCGTAGGCGTACATCAGCTCGGCACCGTGGTAGGCGCCGAACTCCTGCAGCGCCGGATCGGGCGGGACCCGGGTGAAGAAGTACGCGTAGGCGTCCGCTGCACCCGTCCTCGTGTGCTCCCGCGCCCAGAGGTGCATCGCCCGGTGCACGACCCGGTCGGCATCGGCGTGGAGGATCGAGTCCAGCACCTCCTCGTCCGACCCGCCGGGATAGAGCCGCAGGTACTCCGCGGTCTGCGTGCCGAATCGGCGCTCGACGTCGGCCCGGTAGGCGGCCGGGGCGGTGTCGGGCGGGGCGGCCCGCGCCAGCGACGCCTCGTCGGCGTTGCTGCCCACCAGGATCGGGACGTCGTGCTGCTCCCCCGCGGCGAACACCTCGGACGCCGCCCGGCGCAGCACGTGCCCGTCGATCGACGGGCGCCAGCGCCCGGGTTCCTCCCGCGACGCGGCGAACACCCGCTCGGCGGGCATCGCCCGCAGCTGCGCCACCGAGGCCCCGCCGAGGCGCGCACTCAGCTCCCGCCCGGCCCGGCGGGCCACCTCGCGCCTGTCGACCTGGTCACCGGCCGCGGTGTCGCCCGCCGTCCCCAGGCAGGCCCCGCTCCCGCCGATCACCCGGTGGAACAGGCCCTCGGCCACCGGCATGGTCGAGAGCAGGCACACGCTCTCCCCGCCCGCGGACTCACCCGCGATCGTGACCCGCCGCGGGTCCCCGCCGAACGCCGCGATGTTGTCGCGTACCCAGCGCAGCGCGGCGACCTGGTCGAGCTGGCCGTAGTTGCCGGAGCTCGCATGCGGTGACTCGGCGTCCAGTTCCGGGTGGGCGAGGAACCCGAAGACGCCGAGCCGGTAGTTGACCGTGACCGCCACGACGTCGCCGCGCCGGGCCAGCGGCGTGCCGTCGAGCACCGTCAGCTCCCCGGAGCCGGTCGCGAACCCCCCACCCGGCACCGTGACGATCACCGGCAGGGCCGCCGACCGAGGCCGGGTGGGGCGCCAGACGTTGAGGTACAGGCTGTCCTCGCCGGTCGGGTACGGGTTGACGAACACCTCGGCCAGCGGGACGTCCACCGTCTGCTGCAGCGCCCGCAGGGCGAACGACGACGACGGCTGCACCGGCGCGTCGGCGAAGGCCGTCGCCTGCCGTACCCCGGTCCAGGGCTGCGGGGGCAGCGGGGGGCGCCACCGCAGGTCACCGACCGGCGGCCGGGCGTACGGCACGCCGGCGAACACCTCGACGGCCCCGTCGGCGGTCCGCAGCCCGGACACCGGGCCGTAGGTCGTGCGCACGATCCCCCCGGGGGTGGCGGCCTCGCCCGCGACCGGGCGGTGCCGCGGGCCCGGGTGGCTCCCGAACGCCGTGACCGCCAGCAGGACCGTGCACACACCCCACGCCGCCACCCGCACGCTCGGTCGGCGCAGCCGCAGGACCACGAGGGTGGCCCCGGCCAGCAGCAGGCCGACCGCGACCCACCCCCACGCCGCGCTCCGGTTGAGGTGCAGCACCACCGCGGACGCGAGCGTCAGCAGGGCGAGCGGCAGCCCGAGCGCCGGCGACGGTCGCCGGCCGCGGACGGCGCTCGGTCGGGTGCCTGTCGTGCGCGTACTGGTCGACATCGGACTCCTCGGGGTCGTCGCCAACCGACCCACTCCACACCAGGCCGTCGCGGCACGGTCCAGTCCGACGCGATCGGGATCACACACGGCGTCGGCCCGACACAGGCCGGTCCGGCTCAGGACGGCTCCCGGTCCCGGAGCTGTCGGCGGGACGTGATCCCGAGTGTGCGGAAGACGCTGCGCGGGTGGGCCTCGATGGTGCGCGGGCCGAGGAACACTGCCCCCGACCCGGCGACAGCGCCCCGCCGCGGTCGGGACGGGCCGATGCACGTCGGACCGAGGGCCGGATCCGTCCCGTCACCGCTTCCCGACCCACAACACCGGTGCGGCCCCGGTGCGGGCACCGGCCGCCGATCCGCGGGGACCTCCGCGGGGACCCGCTCCGACGAGGCGCGCGACGGCCGACCGGAACGTCGCTGGTCACACGCGAAACGGGCGGCCCCCGTCGAAGGGAACCGCCCGTATCTGCCGTCGGGACGACAGGATTTCAACCTGCGACCCCTTGACACCAGGTGCCCGATCGACGGGGAATGCTGCTGTGTGACGTGTCCGGAGCGGCGGTGCCAGGTCCACGGCACCCGTCCCGTCTCGGGGGTCTCGTTGCCGACGCGCAGCTGCTCCTCGGAGCGGGTCATCGCCTCGTCGGTGGTCGGCTCGGAGGTGTCGTGCCCGACAGCACCCCGATTGCGATCGCCGTCGCGGCCTTCATCGACGTCGCCGGCGCCCGTGCCCGTCGTGCCCGTGGTCGAGGCTGTAGTGCCGGTCGAGACGCTGCTCCTCCTCGGGGGTCGGGTGCCCGTCGTCGGAGATCTTCGGTGCGTCGGACCGGCCGTGGCCTACGTCCTCCCTCATCTGCTCCCCGAGATCGCGGGGGAGCAACGAGGTTGTCGGGCGGTCGGTGTCCGACGCGCTGCAACCCACACCCGGCGGAACCGGGCGGTGCGGCGACAGCGGCGCCATCGGGCACCGGGGTGTACCGGCTGCACCTCGGGTCGTTCCTTGCCTACAACGCCCTGATCACTTGAACGATGCCGCCGCGGCTGCCCACCGGGATCCTGTTCGCCGTCCTGTTCACCATCGCGATGGGCATGCATCTCGTGCTCACCGACCGCGGCCTGCAGGAGCACTACCCCACCGCGGTTCGGTCGCCAGGGCCGGGTCGCTCTGGCCGCGGCGGTGAATACCTGCTCGGAATGAGCAGTAATGGCGGAGAGTCACCTTTCTACCAGGGACTTCTTTCACGCTGCTATTCCGGGTGAAGTCCCGATATCGACGTTTCCGTTGCTATCGCGGTGTCGTTTCGGTCGTGTCGGTCCGCGTGGGCCGGCGTACGAGTCGGGTGCGCACGACCGCACCGTCACCCGGGCCGGCGTCCCCAGCCGGTGGCGGGGAAAGGATGGACGATGTCCGAGTCCTCGAGCAGGAGAAGGGGCACCAGCGCGATGATCGTCGCCGGTGTCGCGCTCTCCGCGACTGCTCTCGCGCTGGTGCCCGGCTCCGCCGGTGCGTCATCCCACCGGGAAGCGCCGCTGATCGCGGACGCCCCCGCCTACGACAACACCGACGTCTACGCCTTCGTCTCCCCCGACGCCGAGGGCACGGTCACGTTCGTGGCGAACTGGTTCGGCCTGCAGGAGCCCAACGGGGGCCCGACATTCTACCCGTGGGCGGAGGACGCACGCTACAACATCAAGATCGACTCTGACGGCGACGCCGTGGCGGACACCACCTACCGCTACGAGTTCACGACCGACAACGCCGCCCAGCAGAACACGTTCCTCTACGCCAACGGCCCGGTCGAGAGCCTGGACGACGAGAACCTGCTGTTCAAGCAGTTCTACACGCTCACCAAGATCGACCGCTACGGCGAGGAGACCGTGGTCGCCCAGGGCCAGGCCGCCCCGTCGAACACCGGTCCGGCGTCGGTCCCCGACTACGACGCGCTCATCGACGAGGCCACGGTGCCGGTCGGCAAGGGCGGCCAGACCTACGTCGGCCAGATCGAGGACCCGTTCTTCCTCGACCTGCGCGTGTTCGACCTGCTCTACGGCGCCGACCTGTCCGAGGTCGGCCAGGACACCCTCGCCGGGTACAACGTCAACACCACCGTGCTGCAGGTCCCGATCGATGAGGTCGCGCTCAACGGCGACGGCGCGGCCAACCCGGTCATCGGCATCTGGAGCACCACCGACCGGCTGTCGTCGGTGGAGTACGGCGGCGGTGTCGAGGAGGCCTCGGGCGACTTCGTGCAGGTCTCGCGCCTGGGCAACCCGCTGGTCAACGAGGTCGTCCTGCCCGTCTCGCTCAAGGACGCCTTCAACGCCATCGGTCCCGACGTCGACGCCACGATCCCCGAGGTCGTCGACCGCGTGCTCTACCCGGAGGTGCCGGAGCTCGTCGAGTCGATCTACGGCATCCCGGCGCCGGAGGGCCCGCGCAACGACCTGGTCGAGATCTTCCTGACCGGTGTCGCGGTCGACGCGCCCACGCTCGACGGCAGCGCGGCCCCCATCGCAGCGGACCTGAACTCGCAGATCCTCAACGCCGACGTCGACCCCAAGTCCTTCGTGCCGGCCGAGATGCTGCGTCTCAACACCGCCGTGCCGGTCACGGAGGACGCCAACCGCCTCGGCGTGCTGGGCGGCGACCTGCAGGGCTTCCCGAACGGCCGCCGCCTCGCCGACGACGTCGTCGACATCGGCCTGCAGACCCTCGAGGGTGCGTTCGCCCAGGGCCTCCCGCCGGTGATCGTCGACGCACTCGCGGGCGGTGACGCCGTCCCCGCCAACGACGCCGAGTTCAGCGACGAGTTCCCCTACGTCGTCAAGGCCAGCAACCTCAACGTCAACGACGAGGCGAACAGCCAGGGCGACGGGACCGACGCCCCGTCGGCCGCCACCTCCTCGACCGAGGAGGACGAGGGCGGCAGCTTCCTCGACGGCCTCAGCAACCTGTTCGGTCTCGTGCCGGGCCTGGCCGGGATGGCCCTCATCGGCGCGGGCTCGATGCGCCTGCGCCGGGGCTGACGCTCCCCCGTGCGTGGCTGCGCGTGCTCGCGCACGCGCAGCCACGCACGCCCCACCGCCCGCACCCCCGACGGAGACCTGCCGTGACCGACGAGCCCCGCTCGCGTGTGCCCGCCCTGCTCATCGTGCTCGGCGTGCTGCTCACGCTGGCCGCCGTGCTCTCCGCGCTCCCGGGCCGCGGCACCCCTTCCGCCGCGCCGCAGGCCCCGGCCGCGCAACCCGCCGCACTGGACGTCCTCATCTCCCGCGCGCAGACCACGCTGCGGCGCACCCCCGCGGACGCGCCGCTGTGGGCGCAGCTGGGCGGCGCCTACGTCGAGAAGGCCCGCATCACCGGCGACCCGTCGTACTACGCCCTCGCCCAGGGCGCGCTGGACCGGTCGATGGAGATCGAGCCGAGCGGCAACGGCGAGGCGCTGATCGGGCTGGGCCAGCTGGCCAACGCCCGGCACGACTTCGCGACCGCCCGCGACCTCGGCGAGCAGGCCCGCGTCCTGCGCCCCTACACCGGCGCCGTGCACGGTGTCCTCGCCGACGCCTACACCCAACTCGGGGACACCACGGCCGCGACCGCCGCCATCGGGGACATGCTCGCGGTCGACCCGGGACTGGCCGCGTTCACCCGCGCCTCCTACGACTTCGAGCTGCACGGCCGCGTCGACGAGGCGCGCTCGGCCATGCTCCGCGCCCTGGACTCCGCGCTCACCCCCGCCGACGTCGCCTACTGCCGCTACTACCTCGGCGAGCTCGCCTGGAACGCCGGCGACGTGGCCGGGGCGGCCGAGCACTACGCGGCCGGTCGCGCCGTCGCCCCGCAGGACCTGACGCTGCAGCAGGGCGAGGCGAAGGTGGCCTGGGCGCGGGGCCGGACGGCCGAGGCCATCGACGCCTACGCCGCGATCACGGCGCGTGCGCCGATCCCGCAGTACCTGCTGGAGTACGGCGAGCTGCTGCAGGCCGCAGGACGCGACGAGGACGCGCAGGCCCAGTACGACGTGCTGGCCGCCCAGCAGTCGCTGCTGGCCGCGGAGGGGTCGACCGACGACCAGGTGGCCGCGATCGTCGCGGCCGACCACGGCGACCCGGCCGAGGCGCTGAGACTGGCCGAGGCCGAGTGGGACCGCCGGCAGAGCGTCTTCACGGCCGACGCGCTGGCCTGGGCGCTGTACGTCAACGACCGCGCGGCCGAGGCGCTGGGCTTCGCCGAGCGGGCGGACGCCCTGGGCTGGCGCAACGCGACCCACGACTACCACCGCGGGATGATCCTCGCCGCGCTCGGTCGCACCGCGGCCGCCACCGACGCGCTCTCCGAGGCCCTCGCGACCAATCCGTACTTTCACCCGCTGCACGCCCCCATCGCCCGCGCCGTGCTCGACCGGATGGCGGCGGCGTGAAGCGGCCCGCCCTGGTGCTCCTGCTGATGGTCGCGGCGTTCCTGCTGGCCCCGGTCGGGCCGACGGCGCCGTCGCCCGCCGAGGCGCACCCGCTGGGCAACTTCACCGTCAACCACTACGACGGGCTGACCCTGCGTCCGGACGGCGTCGAGGTCCTCGCCGTCGTCGACAGCGCGGAGATCCCGACGGTCCAGGAGCGTCGGGGCACCGACTCCGACGGGGACGGCACGATCTCCCCCGCCGAGGGTGCCGCGCACGCCACCGCCCGGTGCGCCGCGATGCCCCCGCTCATGCGGGTCGCCGTCGACGGGGTGCCGGTCCCGCTCGCGGTGGTCTCGGCGGAGGCGCAGTACCCGCCCGGGGAGCAGGGGCTGGCCACCACCCGGGTCACCTGCGTCCTCGCCGCCCCCACGGACCTGTCGGGGCACTCGACGGTCGTCTTCACCGACGGCGTGGACGCCGACCGCGTGGGCTGGCGCGAGATCACCGCGGTCGGCGACGGGCTGCGCCTCACCGGCAGCGACGTCGCCGCACTGAGTGTGTCCGACGGGCTGCGCAACTACCCCGCGGACCTCCTGAGCAGCCCCCGCGACGAGCGCACCGCGCGCATCACGACGGCACCGGGCGACGGCGCGGCCGGCACCCCCGCGGCCGCGCTTCCCCGTTCCGGCGTCGGCTGGGTGGACGCGACGGCGCAGGCGGCGGAGCGGTTCCTCTCCGGCCTCGTCGGTGGTCGCGACGCCTCCCCCGCCGTCACGGGGCTGGCCGTCGTCCTGGCCCTGGTGCTCGGCGCCTCGCACGCGGCGCTGCCCGGTCATGGCAAGACCATCATGGCCGCCTACCTCGCGGGCCGGCAGGGCACCCGTCGCGACGCGCTGGTCGTCGGCGCCACGGTCACGGTCACCCACACCACGGGAGTGCTCGTCTTCGGCGTGCTGCTCTCCCTGGTCGCGACGTTCTCCCCGGTCGAGGCGCTGCGGTGGCTGGGGGTCGTGAGCGGGCTGATCGTCGCCGCCGTCGGGGTGTCGCTGCTGCGCTCCGCCGTGACCCGCCGCCGCGAGCTCGCAGCGCTCCCCGCTGCCCAGCGGACGGGGGTGCTGGTCGGGGCGGCGGTCGGCGCCGTCGGCCACGGGCATGGCCACGTGCACGGCCACGGGCACGGCCACGACGTGGGGGCGGGCCGGTGGAGCCGGGGCGGCCTGGTCGGCCTCGGGGTGGCGGGCGGGCTGGTCCCCAGTCCCACCGCCCTGGTCGTCCTCCTCGTCGCGGTCGACGCCCAGCGTCCGTGGTTCGGCGTCGCGCTCGTCGCCTGCTACGCCGTCGGTATGGCCGGGACGCTCACCGCCGCGGGCCTGCTCCTCGTGTCGGTGCGCGACCGGTTGACACGGGCCGGGCACGACCGCGCCCGGCCCGCCCGCGGCACGCGCCTGCTCGCGGCGCTGCCGCTGATCACCGCCTCGCTCGTCCTCGTCGTCGGCATCGGGCTCGTGCTGCGCAGCCTCACCGGCACCTGACCGTCCGTCCCACGCAGGAGTCCCCGTGCCTCGTCACCTCACCGCTGTCGCCGTCGCCGTCGCGCTCGCCGAGCTGGCCGGCTGCTCGTCGCAGCCCGATCTCGGCCCCGTCTTCAACGACGAGGCGAGCGCCGACCTGCGCTGCCTCGCCCACCAGGAGGGCGAACCCGGTGCCCGCTACACCGACCCGGCGGTTCGCGAGACCGGCACCGTGCTCGCCCTCATGCGGTACTACACCGCGCACGGCACGAAGCCGTTCTGCGACGGCGCCCCGGCCGGGGACGCCGACCGCGCCTGGGCACGGGCCTACCTGGAGCTCGGCGGCACCACAGAGCGTCTCGCGCCGAATCTCCGTTGAGTCGGTGGCGTTCGTTCGCGACCACACACGGCCGTCCCCGCCGGCTCGTTGAACCCGGCCGGCCGACGCCGGTCCCGACAGGCGAGCCCCCCTCGCCCTGGTCCTACCGGCTCCCGCCGGAAGCTCCTCGGCGTGCGGCGACCTGATCGGCGACCTGCGGCTGATCGTCCTGCTCACCCGGTCGCCCGGCCCCTACGCCGACCGGCCGGCAGCTCCGTGACGACCAGCAGCAGGTGCACACGCGAATGCGGACCGCGGCACCGGAAGCGGCGGTGCGGATCTCCACGAGGTCGGTGAGCTGGCGGATCAGCCACATGCCCCGGCCGCGGCGCGACCGGGGGCGCGGGGCCACGTAGCCCAGCAGCGGGTCGATCGCCGGTCCGTCGAGGCTGTGCACCTTCGACCGGCGGCGGGGCGACCGGCCGAGCGGGCGCCGGGGCGCCGCTGTCGTCGCTCGTCTGGCCAGGGTGCCCCCGAGCACGGGTCGGCCGTGGCAGGCGCGCCCGGCGAGCGAGCTGACTCACGACGCCGACGATGGTGGGGGCTCAACCTCGGGGTCGAGCGCCGTACCGGAGGTGAGTACGGCGTCGCCCCGTTCGTCGTGCATTCCCATCCCCCCGCAGGAAGTCGGTGTTCCGACCGCCGGGGTCGATCCGATTCGCAGCCAACATCTCCCACAGGGGTTCGACGGTCAAGGTCGCAGCAGAACCCAGCTCGGCTTCAAGTATCTGACTGACCGCCGGTTCGGTTCGTCGGCAAGCCAGGTGTTGACGTTGGCGTCGTAGAGGCCGATCTGCTGGGCGAGCAGGCGGCGCAGGTACCCGCCGGGGATGCCGAGCTTCTCCGCGATCCCGGCGTCGGCGAGCGCCGTCGGGCGCAGTACCGTCTCGCCCACCGAGATGCCGTCCTCGGTGATGCGGGGCTCGCCCACCCCGATCAGGCGCAGCCGTCCGCGCTCGGCCACCAGGTGCCGGGCCGGGATGACGACGTCGAGCTTCGCAGCGTTGGGGAGGGTCGGCACATGGGCGACTCCCCACGTCGGGCATGCCGATCTACACGGTCCACACGATGAAGCCGGACGAGATCGGCGCCGTCGAGATCGTGTTCACCGACGAACGGGACGCACGCGCGTTCACGCAGAACCGCTCGACCGACCTGCGGGTGATCTCGGCGTCGGTCACCCAATCCGGGGGTCCGGGTCGAGGACATCTCACGCCTGGTCGGCCACTGCGGCACCGCAGTCACCGAGAAGGTCTACCGCCACGAGCTCCACGCTGTCCTCGACGACGGTGCGATCGTCATGGACGACCTATTTCCCACGCCCCCGGCGAGTCAGTCACTCAGTGAGACACTCAGTGCCCGACGAAGATCATCCAACACGAGAAGTCGACGGACGTCCGCTTGCCACGGCACGTGTCGCTCAACTGCGTTTCCCCTGGTCACAAGCGAAACGGGCGGCTCCCCCGTCGAAGGGAACCGCCCGCTTCTGCCGTCGGGACGACAGGATTTGAACCTGCGACCCCTTGACCCCCAGTCAAGTGCGCTACCAAGCTGCGCCACGTCCCGGCCGCCCCCCGAAGGAAGCTGGGTCAGCCTACAACACCGCTGACCCCCGCCTCCGATCGGCCGGTCGTGGCTCCCCCCACCGTCCGGTAGCCGCACCTGCTGGCCGCCGGGCCCGGTTCCCCGGTACCTGCGGCCCCGTCATCCTGCGGCGTGCGCGGCCGCGACGCCACCGTCCGAGGTCGCCTCGTGAGGGCGACCTTCGTGGGTACTCACCGGTAGGGCCTCGGTCGGGAAGCGGGCCTCCACCGTGAAGCCGCCGTCGCGGCGGGGGCCGGCGCGGAACCGGCCGCCCACGGAGTCGACGCGCTCGGCGAGGCCGACGAGGCCCGTGCCGCCGCCCCGGGGCTCCCCGCCCGCCGGGTCGCGGCGTCCGGTGGACGGGCCGTTGCCGACCCGCACGTCGAGCCGGTCGGCGGTGCGGGTGATCTCGACCCGGACCGGCGCGCCCGGGGAGTGCCGGGCGGCGTTGGTGAGCGATTCCTGCACCACCCGGTACGCGGCGCGGCCCACGAGCGGGCAGGCCCGCGTCCGACCGGGGTCGAACCGCAGCTCGACGGCGAGACCGGCGGCGCGCCAGTCGGCCACCAGCCGGCCCACGTCGCCGACGTCCGCGCCCTCCGTGTCCTGCACCGGCCCGCCGGCGAGGCCCAGCGCCGCCCGGACCTCGCCCAGGGACCGCTTGGCCAGCGCCCGCAGCTGCTCGGCCGCGGTGCGGGTGTGCTCCTCGCGGGTGGACGCGGCGAGGGCGGCGGCGCCCACCGCGATGAGCGTGATGTGGTGGCCGACGGCGTCGTGGATCTCCCGGCCCACCCGGGCGCGCTCCTCGGCACGGGCCGCCTCGGACCGGGCGGCGACGACGGACTCCCGCGCCTGGTCCAGCTCGACCAGGCTGCGCACCAGACGGGCCCGCGTGGCCACCAGCAGCCCGACGACCACCGGCGCCACCACGTTGATGACGACGTACCCGACGGTGAGCACGCCCTGCTGCCAGCGCAGCGCCTGCGTGGCGAACACCGGCCCCACGGCGGCGACGACGGGCAGCAGCAGCCACGGCGCGACGGCGACGAAGGTGCGGGCCCTGCGGCCCATCGCGAACAGCGCCACCAGCGCCGGGGCCCAGCCCAGGCCGCCCGCCAGGCCCGGCAGCACCCCGATCAGGGCCAGCAGCGGCGAGCGGTGCCGCAGCGGCAGCGCCGCGCAGGCGAGCAGCCCGGCGGCCAGCGACCAGGCGAACGGCGGGTCGCCCAGCAGGACCACGACGGCGGGGACGCCGAGGGCGAGCAGCTCCATCACGATCCTGCGCCGCACGCTCACATCCCCCATCCCTGCGCCAGCAGCGCCGCCTGCACCCGGTTCTCCGCGTCCAGCTTGATGAGCAGCGCGGACACGTACTTCTTGACGGTGGCCTCGGCCAGGCCGAGCCGCCCGGCGATGCTCGCGTTGGACTCCCCCGCGGCCAGGCCGGCGAGCACCTGGCGCTCGCGCATCGTCAGCCCCGGCGGCGGGCCCGGCGGCGGCGCGCCCTCGACGAGGCGGGGCAGCAGCCGGGCGGTGATCCGCGGGTCGAGCACCGCTCCCCCGGCCGCGAGGTCGAGCACGGCCCGGACGAGCGCGGCGGGCTCGGCGTCCTTGAGCAGGAAGCCCTGCACCCCGATGCGCAGCGCCTCCGTGACGTAGTCGTCGAGGTCGAACGTGGTGAGGACGGCGGCGGGCGGGGCGCCGGCCCGCGCGCACAGGACGCGCAGCGCCGCCAGGCCGTCGACGCCGGGCATCTGCACGTCGGCCAGGACGACGTCGGGCCGGTACCGCTCGACGGCGACGAGCATCTCCGCGCCGTCGCCCACCGCGGCGACGACCCGCACGCTGCCGCCCACCTCCAGCACCGTGCGCAGCCCGGCGAGCATCAGCGGCTCGTCGTCGGCGAGCACGACGCGCACGGGCGCTCGGGTGTCCCCGTCGTGCTCCCCCCGGTCCACCCGGCCGAGGGTAGCCGGGATCCCCGACGGTCAGCGCGACCGAGGCTTCTTCTCCCGCACCCGGACCGACATCCGGATGGGCGATCCGGTGAACCCGAACTCCTCGCGCAGGCGCCGCTCCAGGAACCGCCGGTAGCCCGCCTCGAGGAACCCGCTGGTGAACAGCACGAACGTGGGCGGCCGGGTGGCCGCCTGCGTCGCGAAGAGGATCTTGGGCTGCTTCCCGCCGCGCACCGGCGGCGGCGTGGCCGCGACGACCTCGGCGAGCCAGCCGTTGAGCCGCCCGGTCGGAACCCGCTTGTCCCAGGACGCGAGCGCGGTGCGCAGCGCGGGCGCGATCTTCGCGACCGCGCGCCCGGTGAGCGCCGAGACGTTGACGTACTCGGCCCAGCGCACCCGCACGAGATCGCGTTCCAGCTCGCGCTTCATGGCCAGCCTGCGGTCCTCGTCGACGAGGTCCCACTTGTTGAACACGAGCACCAGGGCGCGCCCGGCCTCCTCGACCATCGTGATGACGCGCTGGTCCTGCTCGGCGATCGGTTCGCTCGCGTCGATCAGCACGACGGCCACCTCGGCGGCCTCGATCGCGGCCTGGGTGCGCAGCGAGGCGTAGAACTCCATGCCGCTGGCGGTCTTCACGCGCTTGCGCAGGCCCGCGGTGTCGACGAACCGCCAGACCTCGCCGTCCAGCTCGACCAGCGAGTCGACGGGATCGACCGTCGTGCCGGCGACGTCGTGCACGACCGAGCGCACCTCGCCGGAGACCCGGTTGAGCAGGCTGGACTTGCCGACGTTCGGCTTGCCCACCAGCGCGACGCGCCGCGGCCCGCCCGGGCCGGCGCCCGCGTCGTCGCGCGGGGTCTCGGGTAGCGCCTCGAGGATCGCGTCGAGCAGGTCGCCCGACCCGCGACCGTGCAGGCCGCTGACGGCGTGCGGCTCGCCGAGCCCGAGCCGCCACAGCGCCGCGGTGTCGGAGGTGAGCCGGTCGTCGTCGACCTTCGTCGCGGCGAGCAGCACCGGCCGGTCGGAGCGGCGCAGCACGCGGGCGACGGCCTCGTCGGTGGTGGTGGCCCCCACCGAGGCGTCGACGACGAGCAGGACGGCGTCGGCAGTGCGGATGGCCATCTCCGCCTGCGCGGCGACGGCCGCCTGCAGGCCGGTGGCGTCGGGCTCCCAGCCGCCGGTGTCGACGAGGGTGAACCGCCGCCCGTTCCACAGCGCGTCGTAGGCCACCCGGTCGCGGGTGACGCCGGGGATGTCCTGCACGACCGCCTCACGGCGCCCGATCAGGCGGTTGACCAGCGTCGACTTGCCGACGTTCGGCCGGCCGACGACCGCCAGCACCGGGGTGGCGAGGAGGTCCTCGGGCTCGATCCCGCCCTCGTCGAGGGGGTCGCCCACGAACTCCTCGGGGCTCAGGCCCAGCCGGGCCAGCTCGGCCACGTCCTGGGCGTCCAGCTCACTCATGTCCTGCTCCGTACGTCATCGAGATCACGGACCATCCCGGCCAGGGCGGCCCGGACGGTCTCGGTGGCGGCGGTCAGCCCGGCCCGCCCGCCACCTGGGGGGATGCCCAACGGCTCGCCGACCAGCACGTCGACGCGCGGCCGGAACCGCCGCCGCCGCCCGGCCGGCCGCCGGGTGCCGCGCACGACCACCGGCAGCACCTGCGCACCCGTGCCGCGGGCGAGCCAGGCCGCCCCGTGCTGGGCCGCGGCGACGTCGCCCTCGCCGCGGGTCCCCTCCGGGAACACCCCGACGAGACCGCCGCCGCGCAGCACCGCCGTCGCGGCCATGAGGGGGCGCCGGTCGGGCTCGCCGCGCCGTACGCCCAGCTGCCCGATCCGCCGCAGCCCCCAGCCGAGGAGGCCGTGGAACATCTCGCTCTTGACGAGGAACACCGCGCGGCGCCCGACGATTCCGAACAGCAGCGGGCCGTCGACGAGCGCGCTGTGGTTCGCGACGAGCACGACGGGCCCGTCCGCCGGGATCCGGTCGGCGTGGTGCACCCGCACGCGGTACACGGGGGCGAAGAGCCAGGTGCCGATCCAGCGGGCGAGGTCGTGCAGCCGGGGGAACGCCCCCGGCGGCAGGTCGGTCACCGGACCATGCCTCGCTCGGCGACCAGCCTGCGGAGCTCGTCGAGCACGTCGTCGACCGTGAGGTGGTCGGTGTCGAGCACACCGCGTCGCCCGCGGCGGCCAGCGGGGACACCGCCCGGGTGGTGTCGAGGTGGTCGCGGCGGCGGACGGCGGCGAGCACGGCGGCGGCGTCGGCGATGCGCCCGGCCTTGCGGTCCTGCGCGCCGCGGCGGGCGGCGCGGATCTCGTCCGACGCGGTGAGGAACACCTTCAGCTCCGCGTCCGGGGCCACGACGGTGCCGATGTCGCGGCCCTCGACGACGACGCCGCCGCGGTCGGCCACGCCCTCGGCGATGCACGTGCGCTGCCGCGCCACGATCTCCTCGCGCAGGGCCGGGTCCGCCGACACGGCGCTGACCAGCGACGTCACCTCGGTGCCGCGGATCTCGGCCTCCACGTCGGCGCCGTCGAGCAGGATCGCGGGGGCGGCCGGGTCGGTGACCGACTCGATCCGCGCGGACCGCGCCGCCGCGAGCACCGCCGCGGGGGCGCTGGTGGCGTCGAGCCCGGCGCGGAGCACGGCGAGCGTGGCGGCGCGGTACATCGCGCCGGTGTCCAGGTAGGCCGCGCCGCACTCGCGGGCGAGCCGGCGCGCCGCCGTCGACTTCCCGGTGCCCGAGGGTCCGTCCATCGCCACGACCCCGCGCAACCGTCCTTCCACGGCTCCCATCATGCCGTGCGGC
>JAPLAT010000084.1 GCA_026393175.1 Pseudonocardiales bacterium | reverse complement strand
CGAGAGGAAGAGCCCCGGCCGGGCCGGGGTGAGGGACGCGGTGGGCGCGCCCGACGCTTCGCCACAGAGATCGGTGGGTCGCCGGACGGGTCGACCGGCCACCTCGAAGACCATGGTGTCACTACGCAGACCGGCGGCGCCCTGCGCGGTGACCGGGGGTCTGCGAGGTCGTCTCCTGCGGCCGGTGTGCCGGGCGAGGACGTGATCTGGCGGTTCAGCGAGAGGAAGAGCCCCGGCCGGGCCGGGGTGAGGGACGCGGTGGGCGCGCCCGACGCTTCGCCACAGAGATCGGTGGGTCGCCGGACGGGTCGACCGGCGACCTCGCCGGGTCGACCGGCCACCTCGCGGACCAAGGTGTCACTGCGCAGACCGGCTGGTCACTGCGCAGACCGCCGGCGCCCTGCGCGGTGACCGTGGGTCTGCGAGGTCGGTCTCACGCGGCCGGTGCCGGGCCAGGACCTGATCCGGCGGGTCAGCGAAGGGGAGAGCCCCGGTCGGGGCGAGGTGAGGGACAGACCCCCGGCGGCACCGCGCAGACCCCCAGCGGTCTGCGCGGTGCCGGGGGTCTGCGCGATCGGGCTCAGGCGGCCGAGACGAGCCCGTTCGGGTTGAGGACGTACTTCTTCGCCGCGCCGGCGTCGAACTCCTGGTAGCCGCGCGGGGCCTCGTCCAGGGGGAGGACCTCGGCGTTCACGGCGTCGGCGATGTGCGCCTTGTCGTGCAGGATGCTCATCATCAGGCCGCGGTTGTACCGCAGGACCGGGCACTGGCCGGTGTGCAGCGAGTGGCTCTTGGCCCAGCCCAGTCCCAGGCGCACCTTGAGGGTGCCCTGCTTGGCGTCGTCGTCCCCGGCACCGGGGTCGCCGGTGACGTAGAGCCCGGGGATACCCAGCCCGCCGCCCGCGCGGGTCAGCGCCATGATCGAGTTGAGCACGGCGGCGGGCTGCTCGCCCGCGTCGGCCCCGTGGCCGGTGGCCTCGAAGCCGACGGCGTCCACCGCGCAGTCGACCTCGTTCGTGCCGAGGATCTGTCCGACCTGGTCCTCCAGCGTCGCGTCCGCCGAGACGTCGACGGTCTCGCACCCGAACGACCGGGCCTGCGCGAGCCGGTCCGGGTTGAGGTCCCCGACGATGACGACGGCGGCGCCGAGCAGGTGCGCCGAGTACGCCGCCGCCAGCCCGACGGGGCCCGCGCCGGCGATGTAGACGGTCGAGCCGGTCGTCACGCCCGCGGTGTAGGCGCCGTGGTAGCCGGTGGGGAAGATGTCCGACAGCATCGTCAGGTCGAGGATCTTCTCCAGGGCCTGGTCGCGGTCGGGGAACTTCAGCAGGTTGAAGTCGGCGAAGGGCACCATGACGTACTCGGCCTGGCCACCCTCCCAGCCGCCCATGTCCACGTAGCCGTACGCGGACCCGGCCCGCCCCGGGTTGACGTTGAGGCAGATGCCGGTCTGGCGCTCCCGGCAGTTGCGGCACCGCCCGCAGGCGATGTTGAACGGCACCGAGCAGATGTCGCCGACCTCCAGGAACTGGACGTCGGACCCCTTCTCCACGATCTCGCCGGTGATCTCGTGCCCGAGCGTCTGCCCGGGCGGCGCGTCGGTGCGGCCGCGGACCATGTGCTGGTCCGAGCCGCAGATGTTGGTGGACACCGTCCGCAGGATCACCCCGTGGTCGGCCTTGCGGCTCATGCCCATGGCGGACGCGACCTCGGCCGGGACCTCCAGCTTCGGCGGGTCGTGGTCCTCGACGGCCACGACGCCCGGCTCCTTGTATACGACGATCTTGTTGCCACCCATGCATGGGACTGCCC
>JAPLAT010000690.1 GCA_026393175.1 Pseudonocardiales bacterium | reverse complement strand
ACCAGGGTGTTCGGGGCGAACACCTCGTAGGCGAACGCGGTGCCGATGTCGCCCGCCGCCGCGCCGGCCTCGGCCAGCGCGACCGTGATCGCGTCGCGGTAGGAGCCGAACAGCGCGGTGGCCGCGAGCACGGCCGTCGCGATCGCGATGCCCTTGGTGATGGCCTTCGTGGTGTTCCCGACCGCGTCGAGCTCGGTGAGGATGTCGACGCCGGCGCCCTCGACGTCGCCCGACATCTCGGCGATGCCCTGAGCGTTGTCCGCGACCGGGCCGAAGGTGTCCATGGCGACGATGACGCCGACCGTGGTGAGCAGGCCGGTACCGGCCATGGCCACCGCGAACAGCGCGACCGTGATGGAGCCGGTGGCCAGCGCGAACGAGCCGAACACGGCCGCGCTGATGACCAGCGCGGTGTAGACGGCGGACTCGAAGCCGATGGAGATGCCGGACAGGATCACCGTGGCCGCACCGGTCAGCGAGGAGCGGCCCACGTCCTGCACGGGCTTGTCCTCGGTGCCGGTGAAGTACCCGGTGAGCCGCAGGATCGCGGCGGCCAGCACGATGCCGATGATCACGGCGACGGTCGCGAGCAGGCGCGGGTCGCTGCCGGCCATGTCCGCGACGACGGTGGTGTCGGTCGGGCCGTCGAGCTGCTCGAAGCTGCCGGGCAGGTAGACGTAGGCCGCGACGGCGCTGAGCACCGCCGAGATGGCCGCGGAGATGTAGAAGCTCCGGTTGATCGTCGTGAGGCTGCCCTCGCCCTCGCGGGTGCGGGTGATGTACACGCCGATCACCGCCGTGATGACCCCGATGGCCGGGATGATGAGCGGGAAGAGCAGGCCCTGCAGGCCGAACGCCGCGGTGCCCAGGATCAGGGCCGCGACGAGCGTGACGGCGTAGGACTCGAACAGGTCGGCGGCCATGCCGGCGCAGTCGCCGACGTTGTCGCCCACGTTGTCGGCGATGGTGGCGGCGTTGCGGGGGTCGTCCTCGGGGATGCCCTGCTCCACCTTGCCGACCAGGTCCGCGCCCACGTCGGCGGCCTTGGTGAAGATGCCGCCGCCGACACGCATGAACATCGCGAGCAGGGCGGCACCGAAGCCGAAGCCCTCCAGCACGCGCGGCGCGCCGCCCGCGTAGACGAGCACGACGATCGCCGCACCGAACAGCCCGAGGCCGACGGTGAACATGCCGACGACCCCGCCCGTGCGGAACGCGATCCGGGTGGCCTTCTCGCGGCCGCCCTCCGTGCGCGAGGCGGACGCGACCCGGATGTTGGCGGCCGTGGCCAGCCGCATGCCCAGGCTTCCGATGGTGGCCGAGAAGAGCGCGCCGACGAGGAAGAAGATCGACCGTCCGATGCTCTCACCGATGTTGGCGGCGGGGAGCGCGAAGAGCAGGACGAAGACGATGGCGACGAAGATGGCGAGCGTCTTGAACTGGCGGTTGAGGTACGCCGTGGCGCCTTCCTGGACCGCTCGGCCGATGTCCTGCATCTTGGGAGTGCCCGCGTCGGCGGCGAGCACCTCCCGACGCAGCACGAAGCCGATGGCCAGGGCGGCGAGGGCGACCACCGCGACCACACCCACGATGAGGTAGTCGTTCGCCGCGAGCTGGATGGCCGAAGCCTCCGCGGCGAGGGTGGATGCGAGCATCCGTCCTCCTGGTTCCATGATCAGTGGGCCAGGGGCTCTCCGACGTCGTCCCTGGCGTCTCGAATCCCGTTGCCGCAGGTAGGCGCGACGTCGGGCGCGTGCAGTGTAGATGTGTGATGCGCGCCTCCCGTCGGTGGCGTGCCCTGGTGACGTTCCGGTCACGAATCGGTGTCGGCCCCGCGGGGCACCGTCGGTGCGGTGTGCCAACCTGCAGTCCGTGGACGACGCCCGCGCCGGAGCCCTCGCCGCGCCCGACCGGGGTGCGGTGCTGCTGGACCGCGTGCTCGCGGGATCGGCCGGGGGCGCCGAGGCGGTGCGGCACGTCGTCACCGTGGCGCCCCGCCCGGGCGACGCCGTGCCGTGGCCGTCCTGGACGCCGCCGGAGGTCCGCTCGGCCTTCGCCCGGCGCGGGGTCGCCGCGCCGTGGCGGCACCAGGCCGAGGCCGCCGCGCTGGCCCACGACGGTCACGACGTGGTGGTGGCCACCGGCACGGCGTCGGGCAAGTCGCTGGCCTACCAGCTGCCGGTGCTCTCCCGGCTGGTCACCGACACCCGGGCCACCGCCCTGTACCTCTCGCCCACCAAGGCGCTCGCGGCCGACCAGCTCCGGGCCCTGCGCGAGCTCGACCTGCCGGGCGTGCGCCCCGCCACCCTCGACGGCGACACCCCCGTGGACGAGCGCGACTGGGTGCGCAGCCACTC
This sequence comes from Pseudonocardiales bacterium, assembly GCA_026393175.1. Lineage (GTDB taxonomy): Bacteria > Actinomycetota > Actinomycetes > Mycobacteriales > Pseudonocardiaceae > Pseudonocardia. The sequence continues at coordinate 1,545 of JAPLAT010000690.1, read as the reverse complement.
GCGCTGGGTGCTCACCAACCCGGACATGCTGCACCGCTCGGTGCTGCCCCGGCACTCCCGCTGGGCGACGTTCCTGCGGCGGCTGACCGTGGTGGTGGTGGACGAGTGCCACACCTACCGCGGCGTGTTCGGCTCGCACGTCGCCCTGCTGCTGCGCCGACTGCTGCGGGTGGCCGCCCGCTACGGCGCGCACCCCGTCGTGGTGCTGGCCTCGGCCACCGTGGCCGAGCCCGCGGCGTTCGCCTCCCGGCTCACCGGCCGCGCCGTGCGGGCGGTCACCGAGGACGCGTCCCCGCACGCCGGGCGCACCGTCGTGCTGTGGGAGCCGCCCCTGCTGCCCGACGTGACCGGCGAGAACGGGGCCCCGGTCCGGCGCGCCGCCGGCGCGGAGAGCGCCCGGATGCTGGCCGACCTCGTGGTGGAGGGCGCCCGCACCCTGGCCTTCGTGCGCTCCCGCCGCGGCGCGGAGTTCACCGCGCTGCAGGCGCAGCGGCTGCTCGCGGAGGTGGACCGCGACCTGCCGGGCCGGGTCTCGGCCTACCGCGGCGGCTACCTCCCCGAGGAGCGCCGCGCGCTCGAGGCCGCGCTGGTGCGCGGCGACCTGCTCGGCGTGGCCACCACCAACGCCCTGGAGCTGGGCGTGGACATCGCCGGTCTCGACGCCGTGCTCGTCGCCGGGTTCCCCGGTACCCGGGCCTCGTTCTGGCAGCAGGCCGGCCGCGCCGGGCGGGCCGCCGACTCGGCGCTGGTGGTGCTGGTCGCCCGCGACGACCCGATGGACACCTTCCTCGTGCACCACCCGGACGCCCTGCTCGGCCGGCCGGTGGAGGGGTGCGTGCTCGACCCGGCCAACCCGTACGTGCTCGCCCCGCACCTGGTGTGCGCCGCGGCGGAGCTGCCGCTCACCGAGCGCGACGTCGCGGACGTGTTCGGCGGTGCCGCGGCGGAGGCCGTGCTGGCCGAGCTCGTGGCCGACGGGGTGCTGCGCCGCCGCCCGACCGGCTGGTTCTGGCCCTCCCCGCGCGAGCAGCCCGCCCACGCCGTGGACATCCGCGGCTCCGGGGCCGGGCAGGTGGCCGTGGTCGAGTCGGGCACCGGGCGGATGCTCGGCACCGTCGACGCCGGGTCGGCGCCGGCGACCCTGCACGCCGGCGCGGTGTACCTGCACCGCGGGGAGAGCCACCTCGTCGACGACCTCGACCTCGACGCCGGGGTGGCCCTGGTGCACGCCGCCGACCCGGACTGGCGCACCGACGCCCGCTCCGTCTCCGACGTGGAGGTGGTGCGCGTGCTCACCAGCCGCGAGCTCGGCCCGGTGCGGGTGTCGTTCGCCGACGTTCTCGTGTCGTCGCAGGTGGTGGAGTACCAGCGGCGCGCCCCCGACGGCACCGTGCTGGACACCGTGCCCCTGGACCTGCCCGTGCAGACCCTGCCCACCCGGTCGGTGCTCTACGACCTCGACGAGGGGGCGCTGCAGGCCGCCGGGATCACGCCGGACCGGGTGCCCGGCTCCCTGCACGCCGCCGAGCACGCCGCGATCGGGCT
>JAPLAT010000250.1 GCA_026393175.1 Pseudonocardiales bacterium | reverse complement strand
CCGGGGTTGCCGGACGGGCGGGTGGCCGACGGCCGCGCATCGGCCGGGGCGCTGCCGGACGGGCGGGTCGTCGGCCGCTGGTCGAGGGCGCAGTGAGTCTGGGTCGATCCGGACGGGGTGCACTGTCGACGGTCGGCCGGCGCTCGGTGGTGCAGTCCGTCCGGACCGAACCGGACGGGGTGCACTCTCGGCGGTCGGCCGCGCGTTGACCGGGGTTGCCGGACGGGCGGGTCGTCGATTCGCCGGTCGAGGGTGCGGTGGGTCCGGGTCGATCCGGACCGAGCGCGCTTTCAGCCGACGGCGCGCATCGGCCGGGGCTGCCGGACAGTGTGGGTCGTCGGCTGCCGGTCGAGGGTGCGGTGGGTCTGGGTCGATCCGGACGGAGTGCACTGTCGACGGTCGGCCGGTGCTCGGCGGTGCAGTCCGTCCGGACCGAGCCGGACGGGGTGCACTCTCGGCGGTCGACCGCGCGTCCGCCGGGGCTGCCGGGGCGCGTGGGTCGTCGGTCCGCCGGCCGAGGGTGCGGTGGGTCCGGGTCGATGCGGACGGGGTGCACCCTCGGCCGACGGCCGCGCACCCGTCCGTCGACGGCCCACCCCGCGGAAGCCCGAATCGAGGGTGCAGTCCGTCCGGACCGAACCGCACGGGGTGCACCCTCGGCAGCGGCCGGTGCGTATGGGTCAGCAGAGCGGTGGGGCGTGGGATGCTGCGGCCGTGACGGTCGAGACGCTGGTCGCCGGGGTGCTGGTCGTGGTCGGCATCGTCGGGATCCTGCTGCCCGTGCTGCCGGGGCTGATCCTCGTGGTGGCGGGCGTCGCGGTCTGGGCCGTGCCGCGCAACGACGCGCTGGGCTGGACGGTGCTGGGGGTGGCCGTCGCGATCGTCGTGGCCGGGTCGGTGGTGAAGTACCTGCTGCCGGGGCGGCGGCTCAAGGAGTCGGGGGTGCCGACCCGGACGATCGTGGCCGGCGCGGCGCTGGGCGTGGTGGGGTTCTTCGTCATCCCGGTGGTCGGGCTGTTCGTCGGGTTCGTGCTGGGGGTCTACCTGGCCGAGCGGGCCCGCCTCGCCGACCACGCGCAGGCGTGGCCGTCCACCCGGGGCGCGCTGGCGGCGGTCGGCTGGAGCATCGTCATCGAGCTGCTCACCGGTCTGTTGGCGGCGGGGGTGTGGGTCGTCGGCCTGGTGCTCGCCTGAGAGGCTGCCGCCATGACGAGGGTGGGCGTGCTGGGCGCGCGCGGGCGGATGGGTGTCGAGGTGTGCCGCGCGGTCGCGGCCGCGGACGGGCTGGAGCTGGTCGCGGAGGTCGACGAGGGCGACGCGCTCACCCTGCTCACCGACGCCGGGGCCGAGGTGGCCGTCGACTTCACCCACCCCGGCGTCGCGCTGGACCACGTGCGCTTCTGCCTCGACCACGGCATCGCCGCCGTCGTCGGCACGAGCGGGTTCGGCGAGGAGAAGCTCGCCACGGTGCGCGGCTGGCTCGACGAGACCCCCGGCCACGTGCTGGTCGCGCCGAACTTCGGCGTCGGGGCGGTGCTGATGATGCAGTTCGCGGCGCAGGCGGCCCGGTTCTTCGAGTCGGTGGAGGTCGTCGAGCTGCACCACGCGAACAAGGTCGACGCCCCGTCGGGCACGGCCGTCCGCACCGCGGCGATGATCGCGCAGGCGCGCACCGGGCCGGTCCCGGACGCCACCACCACGGCGCTGGACGGCGCCCGCGGCGCGGTCGTCGACGGCATCCACGTGCACTCCGTGCGGATGCCCGGGCTCGTCGCGCACCAGGAGGTGATCCTCGGCACGACCGGGGAGACGCTGACGATCCGGCACGACTCGTTCGACCGCGCCAGCTTCATGCCCGGTGTGGTGCTCGCCGTCCGCGGCGTGCGCGACCGCCCCGGCCTGACGGTGGGCATCGAGCCGCTGCTCGGTCTCTGAGCGAGCCGGGTCAGACGAGCTTCAGGTCCAGCGACCCGGTGATCCGGATCTCCCGGAGCTGGCCGGTGCCGGTGTCCAGGGCGCGGACGGCGCCGTCGGGCTCCCAGCCGGCGCGGGCGTAGAAGCGGCGGGACACCTCGTCCGGCTCCGGCACCCAGGCCAGGCCGTAGATCGCGCCGCCCGCGCGCAGGGCCTCGGCGGCCGCGCCGAGCAGCCTGCCCCCGTGCCCGCGCCGGCCCCACCGCGGTTCGACGAGCAGCGCGCCGATCTCGCCCCAGCGCAGCGGGTCGTCCTCGCGGGCGGGTAGCACGGCGGCGGCGCAGAAACCGACGGTGAACGCCCCCTCGTCGGCGAGCAGCACGTGCCCCTGCCCGCCGGTGATCGACTCCGTCCAGGCGGCCCGCGCCTCGGGCCCGCGCAGCTGCGCGATCGCCTGCTCCGGGACGAACGCGGCGTAGGCGGCCTCCCAGGTGTCGGCCTGGATGCGGGCGATCTCGGCGGCGTCGGACGGGCGGGCGGGACGGACGGTGGCGACGGCCATGCCGCATGCCTACCCGATGCCGGTCGGCCCGGCCGACCTCGCCCCAGCAACTTCGCTATGGCAACGTGTTGTCGATGCAGAGCCGACGCGTCGCCTGGGCCGCACTGGGCGTCGTCTACGTGCTGTGGGGATCGACCTACCTGGCCAACCGCTTCATCATCACCGACGTGCCGCCGCTGCTGTCCGGGGGCGTGCGGTTCACGGTCGGCGGGGCGCTGCTGGCGCTGATCGTCGCGCTGGTGGCCGGGCGGCGGGCGTTCGTGATGACGCGCGCGCAGTTCGCCACGACCGCCCTGTCCGGGCTGCTGCTGCCCGCCTGGGGCAACGGGATCGTCACGCTCGGGCAGCAGCAGGTGTCCTCCGGGCTCACGGCCCTGCTCATCGCGGCCGTCCCGCTCTACATCGTGATTCTCCGCGCGCTGACCGGCGACCGGCCCGGCGCCCCGACCGTCGCGGGCGTGGGGGTCGGGGTGGCGGGGCTGGCCCTGCTGCTGCTGACCGGGTCGTCGGGCTCCGGGGGCACCGAGGGCAACGCCTGGTGGGGGCCGCTGCTCATCCTGGTGGCCGGGCTCGGCTGGGCCACCGGCACGTTCGCCACGACCCGACTGCCGGTGCCGGCCAACCCGTTCGCGCTGGCCGCGGTGCAGATGCTGGTCGGCGGGGTGGTGCTGCTCGCCGTCAGCCTCGGGCTGGGCGACCGGCTCGACGTCGCGGCCGTGAGCCCGTCGGCGTGGTGGGCGTGGGTCTACATGGCCGTCGTCGTGTCGCTCGGGGCGTTCAGCGCCTACGCCTACGCGCTGGCCGTCCTGCCGGTCTCGACCGTGGCGACCTACGCCTACGTCAACCCGGTCATCGCCGTGCTGCTCGGGGTGCTGGTGTTCGGGGAGACGTTCTCGGCCCCGCAGGTGGTCGGCGGGGCGGTCGTGCTGGGCGCGGTCGTGCTGGTGGTGGCGGCGGGGCGGCGAGAACGTCGGGGTCAGGTGGCAGCATCGGTGCCGTGACGGAGACGATCACCGCGGACGCCGCCCGCCGCGCGGCCCTGGCCGCGCAGGGGTTCTGCGACCCCACCCCGTCCGGCCCGGTCACCCGGCGCCACCTGCAACGGGTGCTCGACCGCGTGCGCCTGCTCCAGCTCGACTCCGTCAACGTCGCCGTCCGCGCGCACTACATGCCGGTGTTCTCCCGGCTCGGCGGCTACGACCGCGCGCTGCTCGACGAGGCGGCCTGGTCGCACAGCGCCCGGCGTCCGCGGATGCTCGTGGAGTACTGGGCGCACGAGGCCAGCCTGCTGCCGGTGGCCGACTGGCCGCTGCTGCAGTCCAAGGCGAAGCGGCCGGGGTGGTGGCGGCACTACGCGGTGCTGGTCGAGGGCAACCCCGGTCTCGTCGACGACGTGCTCGCGGCGGTGAAGGAGCTCGGCCCGGTCGGCGCGGGGGAGCTGGAGGCCGTGCTGGGCGGGAGCTCCCGGCCGCGCCCTCCCGGGGCGACCTGGTGGGAGCGGTCGGACGTCAAGCGCGTCTGCGAGTACCTGTTCGGCACCGGGGCCCTCACCACCGGCACGCGGCGGCACTTCCAGCGGCTCTACGACCTGCCCGAGCGGGTCCTGCCGCCCGAGGTCCTCGCGGCCGGGCCGGCCGATCCCGAGCAGGCGGCGCGCACGCTCGTCGTCCGCTCGGCGTCGGCGCTGGGCGTGGCCACCGAGCCCGAGCTGCGCGACTACTACCGCCTCGGCCCCGACACCACCCGCCGCGCCGTGGCGGAGCTGCTCGACTCGGGGGCGCTCGAGCCCGTCACCGTGCGCGGCTGGGCGCGCCCGGCCTACCGGCTGCCCGGGGCGCGCATCCCGCGCCGGGTCACCGGCCGCGCCCTGCTGTGCCCGTTCGACCCGCTGGTCTGGGAGCGCGAGCGCACCGAACGGATCTTCGGCTTCCGCTACCGCATCGAGATCTACGTGCCCGAGCCGAAGCGGGAGTACGGCTACTACGTGTTCCCGTTCCTGCTCGACGGCCGGCTCGTCGCCCGCGTGGACCTCAAGGCCGACCGCGCCGCCGGTGTCCTCCGCGTGCCCGGGGCGTTCGCCGAGCCCGGCGTCGACGTCCCACGCGTCACCGCCGAGCTGGCCGGAGCGCTGCGTGACATGGCCGACTGGTTGCAGCTCGACGCCGTCCTGCCGGGAGGGCGGGGTGACCTCGCCGCCCCGCTGGCTGCGCTCCTGCGCTGAGCCTGCTGTGCATGGGGTCGGTGTGCCGGTCGGTGGTGAGAGCCTGGTCCGTCCCTCCGGGTCCGCCCGGCTCGTTCGCGACGGTCCCGTCCTGGCTGTCCGGGGGTGATCGCGCAGGTCGGGACATGAGCGCCGCCGGTGGCGGTGAGGTCCCGGGCGGGGTGATCACGGGCGGCCGGCGGGACGGGGTGGCGTTGCCCGGCCGCGTCGAGCCGTCGGCCCAGGAGTGATCGCTGCGATCGGGACATGAGCGCCAATAGTGGCGCTGAGGTCCCGATCGCGGTGATCATGGCCCGGTCCGCCGGGTCGGGTCTTGTCGGCCCGATCGCTGTGGCCCTGCGGCCAGCCGGCCGGGTCCGGGGTCGCGGTGATCGCGGGGATCGGGACAGGAGGGCCACCGGTGGCGGTGAGGTCCCGGGCGGGGTGATCACGGGCGGCCGGCGGGCCGGGGTGGCGTTGCCCGGCCGCGCTGAGCCGTCGGCCGGGGAGTGATCGCTGCGATCGGGACATGGGCGCCGCCGGTGGCGCTGAGGTCCCGATCGTGGTGATCACGGCCCGGCCCGCCCGCACGATGCGGGGAACCCGGGCGGCCGACAGCCCCGGGCCGGCCCGCGGCGGCCGACAGCCCCGGCCGGCCTGCGGCGCCGTCCGCCCCGGGCCGGT
>JAPLAT010000372.1 GCA_026393175.1 Pseudonocardiales bacterium | reverse complement strand
TGGTGCCCGCGGACGCGTCCGCGCCGCGCATGAACGAGACCGGGCCGGACGCGGTGCCGCCGGAGGACAGCAGCTCCTTGGAGCTCCGGATGCGCGAGAGGTTCAGGCCGGCCCCCGAGCCGCCCTTGAAGATCAGCCCCTCCTCGCGGTACCAGTTGAGGATCGACTCCATCGTGTCGTCGACGGCGAGGATGAAGCACGCGCTGACCTGCTGCGGCGAGCTCGTGCCGACGTTGAACCAGACCGGGGAGTTGAAGCTGAACACCTGGTGCAGCAGCATCCAGGTCAGCTCGTGGGCGAAGACCTCGGCGTCGGCCTCGGTGGCGAAGTAGCCGTTGTCGAGCCCGGCGCGGTGGTAGACCCCGACCACGCGGTCGATGAGCTGGCGCAGGCTCGACTCGCGCTGCGGCGACCCGACGGCCCCCCGGAAGTACTTGCTGGTGACGATGTTGGTGGCGTTGACCGACCAGGACGACGGGAACTCCACGCCGCGCTGCTCGAAGTTGACCGTGCCGTCGCGCCAGTTGGTCATGACGACGTCGCGGCGCTCCCAGGTGACCTCGTCGTACGGGTGCACCCCCGCCGTGGTGTGGATGCGCTCGACGGTCAGGCCGGCCGGGCGGCCCGCCTTGGGCGAGGACTTGCGGCCCCGCCCCGTGGTGCCGACGGTCTCGGTCATGGATTCCCCTCTTCCGCGGGTGGCCGGGCTGGGGCCCCGGGCCACCCGCTGCTGGCGCGTGCGGTGACGACGACGTACGGGTGACGACGTGCTGCTGGTGCGTGCGGAACGAGCGTGTGGCGGAGTGCGGGCGGGCGGTGCGAGAGGAGGCGGCGCTGCGTCAGCTCGTGTCGTCCGGGCGCGTGCGGAGGTCCGCGATCTCCTTCTCGAAGTCCTCGATGGAGGAGAACGAGCGGTAGACGCTCGCGAAACGGAGGTAGGCGACCTCGTCGAGCTCGCGGAGCGGCCCGAGGATGGCCAGGCCCACCTCGTGGCTGGGGATCTCGGCGGTGCCGCCCGCGCGGACGGCCTCCTCGACCCGGTGGGCGAGCTTCTGCAGGGCGTCCTCGTCGACGGGGCGGCCCTGGCAGGCCCGGCGGACGCCGCTGACGACCTTGTCGCGGCTGAACGGCTCGGTGACCCCGGTGCGCTTGACGACGGCGAGCACGGCCTCCTCGACGGTGGTGAACCGCCGGCCGCACGAGGCGCAGGAGCGCCGGCGACGGGTGGCCTGGCCGTCGTCGACCTCGCGGGAGTCGATGACGCGGCAGTCGGAGTGCCGGCAGAACGGACAGCGCACCGTCCACCCCTTCCCTGCTCGCGAACCCCAACTGATGGGCGAACGACAGGAGTGTAACCACAACATCTAGGGGCAGGGGAAGCGGAAGGCCCTATCGGTGCCGACGCGTCGTCCGTTCGGGACCGGCGGCGCGGGGACCGGCGTGTGGCCCGGCGTGTCGCTGGCGGACGGTCATCCGCCGACGACGAGCGCCCCCTGGCCGGTCGACGGCACCACCGCAGTGAGGGACGGGCCGGTGACCGCGCCCGCGTCCGCCCGCGCCGCCACCGCGACATCGGCGAGCAGCCCCAGCACGAGGACGGCCAGCATCGTGAGCACCGCCACGCCGACCGCGGCCGCGACGCGGCGCCGCCGCAGGATGTGCGGCGGCAGCGCCACCGGCCGGCGGACGAGCACCCGCTCCCCCGCGCGCGGGGCGCCGCGGCC
>JAPLAT010000594.1 GCA_026393175.1 Pseudonocardiales bacterium | reverse complement strand
CCCGGTGTACGCCGGCGCTCCCGCGCCCCGGCCCCGGCCCGCCGCCGCGCCCGTGCCCGCGGCGCCGGTGGCCGGCCCGGCCGATGTGCCCGAGGAGCTCCCGGTCCCGCAGGCGCCGCGCCCACCGGCGATCGTCCCCGGCACGCCCTGTCTGAGCACCGCGCGGGCCTGCGTCGACCTGGCGGCGAACCGGGCCTGGCTGCTCCGCGACGGTGCCGTGACCTACGGCCCGGTGCCGATCACGCACGGGCGCCGGGGCCACCGCACGCCGCCGGGGACGTTCGACGTCGACTTCCGCAACCGCGACCACGTCAGCTCCATCTACGACGCCCCGATGCCGTACTCGGTGTTCTTCCACGGCGGCATCGCGTTCCACCAGGGCAGCCTGCGGGAGCTGTCGCACGGCTGCATCCACCTGTCCCGCGACGCGGCGCGGGAGTTCTTCGACGCGCTGCGCCGCCACGACCTCGTCCAGGTCGTCTGACCCTCGTCCGTCACCCGAACGGCCCGTCACCCGAACGGCACTGCCGTCGCCCGTCCGGGGACCGGATCATCGTCCGCACGCGACGCTCGGCTGCCGGCCGGGCACGGTCCGTGGTCCCGGGGGGAGATCCGATGCGGGTGCGAGGGTGGACGTCGGCGGTGGCGGTGCTGGTGGCCGCGGGGTCCCTGCTGCTCGGGGGGACGGCCGTGGCCGCCCCGGCGGAGCGGCCCGCGGTCGCGCGGGACGTCCCGGCCGCGGCGGCGGGGCGGGTCGCCGGCACGCCGTGCACCAGCGCGGCGCGGGCCTGCGTCGAGCTGTCGTCGAACCGCGCCTGGCTCCTCCGCGACGGGCGGGTGTCCTACGGCCCGGTGCCGATCTCGCACGGCCGCCGCGGGCACCGCACCCCGCCGGGCACCTTCCGGGTGACGTTCCGCAACATCGACCATGTCAGCTCGATCTACGGCACGCCGATGCCCTACTCGGTGTTCTTCAACGGCGGCATCGCCTTCCACCAGGGCGACATCCGCAGCGGGTCCGCGGGCTGCATCCGCATGCAGCGCTCGGCGGCCCGGGAGTTCTACACCTCGCTGCGCCGCGGCGACGTCGTGCAGGTGGTGCGGTAGTCCTCACGCCGGGCTGCACGGGGGCCGCCCGGCGAGAACACTGGCGGCATGGTCGACGACGACGGTTTCCGCATCGAGCACGACACCATGGGCGAGGTCCGGGTCCCCGCCGCAGCGCTGTGGCGCGCGCAGACCCAGCGGGCCGTCGAGAACTTCCCGATCTCCGGGCGCGGGCTGGAGCGCGCGCAGATCCGGGCGCTCGGGCTCGTCAAGGGCGCGGCGGCGCGGGTGAACGGGGAGATCGGCGTGCTCGACGCGGAGCGGGCGGCCGCGATCGCCGCCGCCGCCGACGAGGTGGCCGCGGGCGACCACGACGACCAGTTCCCGGTGGACGTGTTCCAGACCGGGTCGGGCACGAGCTCGAACATGAACGCCAACGAGGTCATCGCCTCGATCGCGGCCCGGGCGGGCGTGGACGTGCACCCCAACGACCACGTCAACGCCTCGCAGTCGTCCAACGACGTCTTCCCCACGACGATCCACGTCGCCGCGACGGAGGCGCTGGCCGGCGACGTCGTCCCGGCGCTGCAGCACCTGGACGCGGCCCTGCGCCGGCGGGCCGCCGAGTGGGCCGACGTCGTCACCGCGGGGCGCACGCACCTCATGGACGCCGTGCCCGTGACGCTCGGCCAGGAGGCGGGCGGCTGGGCGACGCAGGTCGCGAACGCCGCCGACGCGGTGCGCCGGGCGCTCCCCCGCGTCGCGCAGCTGCCGATCGGCGGCACCGCCGTCGGCACCGGGCTGAACGCGCCCGACGGCTTCGGCGCGGCCGTCGTCGAGCGGCTGCGCGCGGCCACCGGCCTGGAGCTCACCGAGGCGCCCGACCACATGGAGGCCCAGGGGTCGCGGGACGGGCTGGTGGAGGCCTCCGCGGCGCTGCGCACGGCCGCCGTCGCCCTCTTCAAGGTCGCCAACGACGTCCGCTGGCTCGGCTCGGGCCCGCGCACCGGGCTGGCCGAGCTGCACCTGCCCGACCTGCAGCCCGGCAGCTCGATCATGCCGGGCAAGGTCAACCCGGTGATCTGCGAGGCCGCGATGATGGTGGCCGCGCAGGTGATGGGCAACGACGCCACCGTGGCCTTCTCCGGCACCCAGGGCAACCTGCAGCTCAACGTGATGATGCCGGTGATGGCGCGCAACGTGCTGGAGTCGGCGCGCCTGCTGGCCGCCGTCGCCCGGCTGTTCGCCGACAAGGTGGTCGACGGCATGGCGGCCGACGTCGAGCGCACCCGTGAGCTCGCCGAGTCGAGCCCGTCGATCGTCACCCCGCTCAACCGCTACCTCGGCTACGAGGAGGCGGCCGCGGTCGCCAAGCAGTCGCTGAAGGAGAAGCGCACGATCCGCGAGGTGGTGGTGGACCGCGGGCACGTGGAGCGGGGCACGATCACCGAGGAGCAGCTCGACGCCGCCCTCGACGTGCTCGCGATGGCGCGCGGCGGCCGCTGACCCCCGATCGGGCGCACCTTTTCGCCCCTCGCGCCGGATTCGTGTCACCCCCGGCGACGATTTCACCCCCGGTTCACTCCCACGGCGGAGCGAAAAGTGGGATCGTACTGCCGTGAGTGACCCCGGCCGCTTCACGTTCGAGCCGCTGCTCAACCTGCTCAACGGCCGTGCCGTGGGCATGGAGGTCGTGCGCACGCAGGCCCGCGACCGGACGGGGCACGTCGCCGCGTCCGCCGTGTGGGGGACCCGGCAGCTGGCCGAGTTCGACTCCGGCATCGCCATCGCCGCGGTGCTGCACGGCACCGAGTACGACGCCACCGTGGCCCTGCACGTCGACGTGCTCGCCGACACCGTCGTCGCCGCGCGCAGGAGGGTGCGCCGGCTGCGCACCGTGCTGCAGCGCCGCGACCCGCACCGCCCGGCGCCGACCGTGGTGCTGGAGATCGGCCCGGCGCTGTCGGCGGCCCCGCCCGCCGCGCTCGCCGAGGGCGTGGCCGAGCTGCGCGAGGACGGCTACGGGATCGCCTTCGACGGCGTGGGCCGCGGGTTCGGGCTCGACCTCGTCGCCGAGCTGACCCCGGACCTGGTCAAGATCGACCCCCACCTCGTCGAGCGGCTGCCGCGCTGCCCGCGGGCCCGCGCCGTCGTCACGGCGCTGGGCGACGTCTGCCGCGCCGTCGGCGTGCGGGTGTCCGCCACCGGCGTGCGCACGCCCGAGGAGCTCGCCGCCGTCCGCGACCACGGCATCCCCTGGGGCCAGGGGCCGCTGCTCGCCACGCCGCGCCGCCGCCCGTCCACCGCGGGCATCGTGCTGCCGTCCGAGCTCATGCCGCACGCGTCGCCCGCGCCCGCCGCCGCGGGCACCGCGCCGCCCGCGCCGCGCCCGCCCGTGCCGGTCTCCGCGATCGCGCAGGCCCCGCTGTGCCTGCCCGAGGACGTCACGGCCGAGGCGGTGCGCCAGGCGCTGGCCGACCACCCGCAGGCCGGCAGCGTCGTCCTGCTCGACCCCTACCGGCGCCCCGTCGGGTTCCTCGACCGCAACCGCTTCATGCTGACGATCTCGGGCCCGTTCGGCCGCGCGCTGTTCGCCCAGCGGCCCGCCCGCTCGCTCACCGAGCCGGCCCGCACGCTCCCCGCGGGCACCGACGTGCGCACCGCCGTGGCCCGCTGCCTGGCGGGTGACCGCAGCCGCACCCACGACGACGTCGTCCTCGTGGACGGCGACGGCGGCTGCGTCGGGATCGTGCGGATCGGTGATCTCCTGCAGGAAGCCGCGACGACCGCCGCCTGACCCCCCTCCGCCCTCTGGACGGCACCCCCCGGCAACCTCCAGAGTGGACCATTCCGCCGGCCCGGCGACCGCCGGCAGTGCCCCCGAGGAGCCACGATGACACGACGACGCTGGGCGATGGTCGCGATGGGAGCGGCGCTGGCCGTGACCACCGCGGGGTGTGTGAGCTCGGGCGGGGGCGGGTCCACCGCCGAGCCGTCCGCCGAGGGCACGGACTGGTCCACCGTGACGTCCGCGGAGGAGGGCGGCGGGTTCGACGCGCTCGTCGCCGCGGCCCAGGCCGAGGGCACCCTCAACGTCATCGCGCTGCCGCCGGACTGGGCCAACTACGGCGAGATGATCTCCACGTTCGAGGAGACCTACGGGATCACGGTCGAGTCGGCCAACCCCGAGGGGTCGAGCCAGGACGAGATCAACGCCGTGCAGCAGCTCGGCACGCAGGAGCGCGCCCCCGACGTGCTCGACCTGGGCCAGTCGTTCGCGCTGGCCAACACCGAGCTGTTCGCCCCGTACAAGGTGCAGACCTGGGACTCGATCCCGGACGCGAACAAGGACCCCGACGGGGCCTGGGTCAACGACTACGGCGGCTACGTCTCCATCGGCTGCAACACCAGCATCGTCGCGGCCTGCCCGCAGACCTTCGCCGACCTCGCCCGGCCCGAGTACGCGGGCCAGGTGGCGCTCAACGGCGACCCGACGCAGTCCGCGTCCGCGTTCGCGGGCGTGTGGGCGGGGGCGCTGGCCAACGGCGGCTCGCTCGACGACATCACCCCCGGCGTGGACTTCTTCGGGCAGCTCCGCGCGAGCGGCAACCTGCTCAACGTCGACCCGACGCCGGCCACGATCGAGAGCGGCCAGACCCCGATCGTCCTGGACTGGGACTACCTCAACGTCACGCAGGCCGAGCAGGTCGCCGCGTCCTTCGAGTGGACGGTCACGGTGCCCTCGGACGGCCTGTTCGCCCAGTACTACGCGCAGGCGATCAACGCCAACGCCCCGCACCCGGCGGCGGCCCGGCTCTGGCAGGAGTTCCTCTACTCCGACGAAGGCCAGAACCTGTGGCTGGCCGGCCGCGCCCGCCCGGTGCGGCTCGACGACATGAGTGCCGCGGGCACCGCCGACCCGGCGCTGCTCGCCGCGCTGCCCCCGGTCGCCGGCACCGCGGAGTTCCCGACCCAGGAGCAGACCGACGCCGCACAGCAGGTGGTGGCGCAGAACTGGGCCACCGCGGGCCAGTGACCGGGCCGCGGTGACCACGCCCCTCGACACCGGCGCCGCCGCCCCCGCCCGGGCGGCGGCGGCGCCGCGGACGGAGCGGCCGTGGCTTGCGGCGCTGGGGCTGCTCCCGTTCGCGGCCTACCTGCTGGTCTTCCTCGGCGGGCCGCTGTTCTTCGTCGTCAACGGCGCGCTGGCCGACCCGGACGGCAACCCGACGCTGGACAACATCGTCGCGTCGGTGACCGCGCCGCAGTACCGGGCGGCGTTCGCGTCGAGCATGCAGCTCTCGCTGGTCACGGCGCTGATCGGCGCCGTGGCCGGCACGTTCCTGGCCCAGGCCGTCGTCACGTCGCGGCCGGGCTCGCCGCTGCGCCGGGCCGTCTCCACCGCGTCGGGCGTGCTGGCCTACTTCGGCGGCGTGCCGCTGGCGTTCGCGTTCCTCGCCGCGCTCGGCCAGACCGGGCTGGCGACGATCGCGCTGCGCGGCGTCGGGCTGGACCTCTACGGCCTCGGCTTCCGGATCGACTCGCTCACCGGCCTCGGGCTGACCTACGTCTACTTCCAGATCCCGCTCATGGTCATCCTCGTGACCCCGGCGCTGGAGGGCCTGCTGCCGCAGTGGCGGGAGGCGGCGGAGAACCTCGGGGCGTCGGCGTGGACGTACTGGCGCCGCGTCGCGCTGCCGGTGCTCGCGCCGGCACTCGCCGGGGCCACGCTCGTGCTGTTCGGCAACGCGTTCGCCGCCTACGCCACGGCGCTGGCGCTGACGTCGGGGCAGATCCCGCTGGTGCCCACGGCCATCGCGTCGGCGCTGTCGGGCAACGTGCTGGCCGGGCAGCAGAACGTCGGGCTCGCGCTCGGCGTCGACATGGTGGTGGTGATCGCCGTGGTGATGGCCGCGTACCTGTGGCTGCAGCGCCGCGCGACCCGGTGGAGCGCCCGGTGAGGGGGCCGCGGTGAGGGGCAGGCGCTGGCGCGTCGTCGTGCTGGGGCTCGCGGCGGTGTACTTCCTCGTGCCGCTGCTCTCGGCGGCCGAGTTCAGCCTGCGCGTCCCGGGCGGTGGCTACGGCGTGGCCAACTACCTGGCCATCGCCACCGACGAGGTGCTGCTGGAGTCGCTGCTGGTCTCGCTGCAGATCGCCGTCGTCACCGCGGTGCTGACGCTGCTGCTCGTCGTGCCGACGGCGGTGTGGGTGCGGCTGCGCTTCCCGGCCGCGGCCGGGATCCTGGAGAGCGCGACGATCCTGCCGATCGTCATCCCGCCGGTGGTGATGGCGGCCGGCATCGCGTTCGTGCAGGCCAACCTCGGCGGGCCGGTGTTCCGCACGCTGTTCGCGTCGTCGCTCACCGCGCTCACCCCGTTCTACGTCGTGCTGGCGCTGCCCTTCGCCTATCGCGCCGTGGACAACGGGCTGGCCGCGATCCCGCTGCGCACGCTCGTGGAGGCCGGCCGCAACCTGGGCGCGTCCTTCCCGGTGATCCTGCTGCGCGTGGTGCTCCCGGCCATCCGCAGCGCCGTGCTCGGCGCGGCGTTCCTGACCCTCGCGCTCGTCCTCGGCGAGATCGTCATCGCCCGGATCCTGCTCTACACCGACACGTTCCCGGTGGCGATCGTGGAGGTGGGGCGCAGCCAGGCGGGCGTCGCCGTCGCGCTCACGCTCGCCAGCCTGGTCCTGACCTGGGTGCTGCTGCTCGCGGTGTCGTTCGCGGGCCGCGCCCGGAGGAGTGCGCCATGACCGACCCGGCCGTCGAGTTCGTCGGCGTGCGCCGCAGCTACGGCGACACCCACGCCCTGGACGGGCTGGACCTCACGCTCGCCCCCGGCGAGCTGCTGGCCCTGCTCGGCCCGTCGGGCTGCGGCAAGACCACCGCGCTGCGGCTGCTGGCCGGGTTCGACCGGCCCACCGAGGGCGTCATCCGGATCGACGGGCGCGACGTCACCGGCGTGCCGGCGGCCCGGCGCGACACCGGCATGGTCTTCCAGGCCTACTCCCTGTTCCCGACGATGACGGCCGCCGAGAACGTCGCGTTCGGGCTGCGGGTGCGCAAGCGGCCCGCGGCGGAGCGCACGAGGCGCGCGGCCGAGCTGCTGGAACTCGTCGGGCTGGGCAGCCGCGGCGGGGCGTACCCGCACGAGCTGTCCGGCGGCCAGCAGCAGCGCGTGGCGCTGGCCCGGGCGCTGGCCGTGTCGCCGTCGGTGCTGCTGCTCGACGAGCCGCTCTCCGCCCTGGACGCCCGCGTCCGCGTGCAGCTGCGCGACGAGATCCGCCGGCTGCAGCTCGCGGAGGGCATCACCACCCTGTTCGTGACGCACGACCAGTCCGAGGCGCTCGCCGTCGCCGACCGGGTGGCGGTGCTCAACGCCGGGCGACTGGAGCAGGTCGACGCGCCGCAGGAGGTCTACGCGCACCCCGCCACGCCGTTCGTGGCCGAGTTCGTCGGCGTGATGAACACGGTGCCGGTGCGGGACGGGCGGATCGTGCCCGGCGCGGCGGACAGCGTCGCCGTCCGGCCGGAGGCGCTGGCCGTCGGGGTGCCGGGCGGCCTGCCCGGGACCGTGCTGACCAGCACGTTCCTCGGGCCCGTCACGCGGCTCGTGGTGACGACCGAGGTCGGCGAGCTGACCGTGGACGCCGTGTCCCGCCCCGGCCTGCCCGCGATCGGGGAGGACACCACGGTCGTCCTGTCCCCCTGAGCGGGCAGGATGGCCGGGTGTCCGAGCGCGTCCTGTCCCGGGAGCGGCTCCTGCGCGCGCTGCTCGCCCGCCAGCTGCTGCTGGAGCGCGCGCCGCTGACCCCGGAGCGGGCCGTCGAGCGCGTCGGCCTGCTGCAGACCCAGCACGCGCCCTCGGCCTACCTCGGGCTGTGGTCGCGGCTGGCCGGGTTCCGCCGCGCCGACCTCACCGACGCGCTGCACCGGCGCCGCGTCGTGCAGGCCTGGGTGATGCGCTGCACGATCCACATGGCGTCCGCGGCCGACTTCGGCCCGCTGTCCGACGCCGTCCGCGCGCAGCGGCGGGCGCTGTTCCGCCGCACCACGCCGGGCGCGGCCGACCTCGACATGCCCGCCGCGGCCGCCGTCGTCCGCGACCTGCTCGCCGACGGGCCGCTGCGCCAGTCCGAGATCGTCGACGGCCTGCTCGCCGCGGGGTTCCCCAAGGCCGCGTTCACCGGCATCCAGCTGTGGCTCGACCTCGTCCGCGTCCCCCCGGCCGGCACCTGGGAGCTGCCCCGCGCGCACGTCTACGGGCTGGCCTCGACCTGGCTGCGCCGCTCCGCGCCGGTCGACCTCGCCGCGGCCGAGGAGCGCCTGGCCACCCGCTACCTGCGCGGGTTCGGCCCGGCCACGCCCGGCGACCTCGCCCGCTACGCCGGCTGGACGATCACCGAGGCGAAGGCGGTGCTGGAGCGGCTCACGCTGCGCCGGTTCCGCGACCCGGACGGCCGGCTGCTGCTCGACCTGCCGCGGGCCCCGCTCCCCGACGCCGACGCGCCCACGCCGGTGCGCTTCCTCGGCCGGTTCGACGCCGTGCTGCTGCTCGGCCACGCCACGCGCACGCAGATCCTCCCCGCCGAGCACCGGCACCACGTGTTCGCCACGACGAAGCCGCAGTCCGTGCCGACGTTCCTGGTGGACGGCCGCGTCGCCGGGACGTGGCGCTTCACCGGCGAGGACGTCGAGGTCAGCCCGTTCGCGCCGCTGGCCCCGGCCGCCCGCGACGAGGTCGACGCCGAGGCCCGGCGCCTGGCGGAGTTCCACCGCACGGGCTGAGCCGGCTCACCCGCGCGGGGCGAACCGCGTGGCCCACTCCGCGAGCATGGTCGCCAGCTCGGGGGGCGAGCGCACCTCGAACGCCGCGCCGAGCGAGCCGAGCACCATCCCCGGCCACGCCAGGTCGTCCACCGTCATCCGCAGCGTGCACGCCTCCGCACCGCTCTCCTCGACCTGCCCCCACCGCCCGACGGAGCCGCGCACCCGCTCGGCCGGGGCGTGCACGAGCACCTCGACGTCGTGGCGCGGCGGGGCCAGCGCGCCGATCCCGGCCCGCACGAATGCCGCGGCGTCCTCGGCGGGCAGGTCGCGGGGGCGGAAGCGGGCCCCGGTGCGCCGGGGGGCGGTGAGCCGGTCCAGCCGGAAGCTGCGCCAGTCGTGGCGGTGCAGGTCGTAGGCGACGAGGTACCAGCGCCTGCCCATCGGGACCAGCCGGTGCGGCTCGACGAGCCGCTCGCCGCGTTCGCGGTCGCGGGCGGCGTAGCCGAACTCGAGCCGCTCGTCGTCGCGGCAGGCCTGGGCGATGACGATGAGGACGTCGGGGTCCAGCGCGGGCCCCGCGTTCCACCCGGCCGGCACGGTGACCGCGCGCAGGGCGTCGACGCGGCGGCGCAGGCGGGGCGGCATCACCTGCACCACCTTCGTCAGCGCGCGCACGCCCGCCTCCTCGATCCCGGCCACCGCGCCCTGCGCCACCGCCTGCATCCCGACGGCGAGCGCGACGGCCTCGTCGTCGTCGACGACCAGCGGGGGCAGCGCCGCGCCCGCCGCGAGCTGGTAGCCGCCCTCGACGCCGCGGCTGGCGTCGACCGGGTAGCCGAGCTCGCGGAGCCGGTCGACGTCCCGGCGCAGCGTCCGCGGCGACACGCCCAGGCGGGAGGCGAGCTCCGGCCCCGGCCAGTGGCGGTGGGTCTGCAGCAGCGACAGCAGCCGCAGCGTCCGCGAGCTCGTGTTGGCCATGGGCCCATCCTCGCGCACAAGCGGTCAGGAACTGACCGCTGTGACCCCTACTGTTCTTCTCATGACGAACACCGAGCGCGCCGACCTCCTCGAGTCCCTCGCCGCCCAGCGCGGCTTCCTGCTGTTCACCGTGCAGGGCCTCACCGACGAGCAGGCCCGGCGGCGCACCACGGTCAGCGAGCTGACCCTCGGCGGACTGATCAAGCACGTGGCGCACACCGAGCGGGGCTGGATCGACTTCGTCGAGCAGGGGACCTCGGCCATGGAGGCCACGGAGGACAGCTGGGCCGCGCAGGCGGACAGCTTCGTCCTGCGCGAGGACGAGACCCTGGCCGACGTGCTCGCCGCGTACGCCGAGGTCGCGAAGCGCACCGACGCGCTGGTGGAGAGCCTGCCCAGCCTCGACGTCGCGCACCCGCTGCCCGAGGCCCCGTGGTTCCCCGCCGGGGCCACCCGCTCCGCCCGGCGCGTGTTCACCCACCTCGTCGGCGAGATCGCCCAGCACGCCGGGCACGCCGACATCCTGCGCGAGAGCCTCGACGGCCAGAAGACGATGGGCTGAGCGCCCACCCGGGGGGACGGGCGCGGCGACCTCAGCGGGCGGGCGTGCGGCGGCGCACGTCGTGGCCGGTGAGGTCGCCGTGCGCCGTCTCCGCCGTGGCCAGGATGCAGCCGACGGTGAGCAGGCAGCCCGCCGCGATCGCGACCGAGACACCGACGACGCTGCCCGTCGCCCCGAGCACCGAGGCGAACGCGACCGGGGCGATCCCGGCCCCGATGCCGGCGATCTGGTAGCCGAGCGAGGCGCCGGTGTAGCGGGAGCGGGTCGCGAACATCTCCGAGTAGAGGGCGGCGAGCGGGCCGTACATCGCCGGGTGCACCACGGCCTGGCCGACGATCACGGCCACGCCGAGCAGCAGCGCCGAGCCGGTGTCGATCAGCGGGAACAGCACGAAGCCCCAGACGCCCATCGCGATCGCCCCGGCGAGCACGACGGGCCTGCGGCCGACCTTGTCCGACAGCGCGGAGTAGCCGATCACGCCGGCCACCGCCCCCACCGAGGACAGCGTGAGGGCGTTGAGCACGGTCTGGCGCTCGAAGCCGACGCCCACCGCGTAGGAGATGACGAACACCGTCAGCGTGCCCTGGGCGACGAACGCGCCGAACCCGGTGCCGATGGCCAGCAGCAGGTTGCGCGGCTGGTGGCGCAGCACCTCCATGAGCGGGGACCGGGCGGGCGGCTCCGACGAGCGGAACACCGGCGTCTCGTCCACCCGCGCCCGCACGAACAGCCCGACACCGAGCAGCACGATGCTGAGCAGGAACGGGATCCGCCAGCCCCACTCGACGAAGTCCTGCTCGCCGCTGATCGCCGCGGCCCCGGCCAGCGCGAGGGTGGAGAGCACCATGCCGCTCGGGGCACCCGCGTTGGTGAAGCTCGCCCAGAGCCCGCGGCGGCTGGTGGCGTGCTCGGCCGACATCAGCACGGCGCCGCCCCACTCGCCGCCGACGGCGACGCCCTGGGCGACCCGCAGCACGATGAGCAGGATCGGCGCCGCGGCCCCGATCTGGGCGTAGCCGGGCAGCAGGCCGATGAGCACGCTCGCGACGCCCATCAGCGACATGGTCAGCACGAGCATCCGCTTGCGGCCGAGGCGGTCGCCGAAGTGCCCGAAGATCACCCCGCCGAGCGGGCGGGCGAGGTAGCCGGTGGCGAGCGTGCCGAACGCCGCGACCGTGCCCACGACGGGGTCGAGCGTGGAGAAGAAGACCTGGTTGAACACCACCGCCGAGGCCGTGGCGTAGAGCAGGAAGTCGTAGTACTCGATCACGCTGCCGAGGTAGCTGGACAGCACGGCGCGTCGCAGCTGGGTGGAGTCGCTCATGGACGCTGGCCTCTCTGCCGGTGTCGGCCGTCACAGCCCACGTTAGGCACTTCGGCAACGCTCGTCCAGACTCTGCCCAGAATCGGTCGTCCTAGACTGCGGCCGTGACCGAGCCGGGCGGCACCCGTACCCAGGCGTTGCTGCTGACCTTCCTGGGCGGGTACCTGCTGGGCCGCGGCGTGCACGTGGCCACAGGCGCGCTGCTGGAGGTCCTGCACCGCTCCGGCGTCGGCGAGCACGCCGCCCGCTCCACGGTCAGCCGGATGGCCCGCCGCGGCCTGCTCCATCGGGCCCGCCGCGGGCGGCGCGTCTACCTCGGCCTGACCGCGCGGTCGCGGGAGGTGCTGCACGACGGCGAGGTCCGGGTGTGGCGCACCGCCGTGGTCAACCGGGCGTGGGACGGCACGTGGACGCTGCTGTCGTTCTCGATGCCCGACTCGTGGCAGGCCGAGCGCAACGCCCTGCGCGCCCGCCTGCAGTGGGCCGGGTTCGGGCCGCTGCAGGGCGGGCTGTGGCTCGCCCCCTCCCCCGTCGACGTGGCCGCGATCGGCGCCGGCGTCGAGGGGCACGTCCGGGTGTTCCGGGCGAGCGCGCTGCCCCCGACCGACGTCGACGCGCTCGTCCGCGACGCCTGGGACCTCGACGCGCTGGCCGCCCGCTACCGCGGCTTCCTCGACCGCTGGGACCGGCCCGCCGACCGCCCCGCGCTGCCCGACGGCCTCGCCGCACAGCTGGTCCTGCAGACCGACTGGCTGCAGGTGATCCGCCGCGACCCCCGCCTGCCCGCCCGCCACCTGCCCGCGGACTGGCCCGCCGAGCCCGCCCAGCGCCGGTTCCGCGCGCTCTACGAGGAGTACGAGCCCGAGGCCCGCGCGATCGTCGCCGAGCTCGACACGATCACCGACGAGGACGCCCTGTCCTGAGCCGCCGGCCGGTGGCTGTCGGGGCCCGCTGCCAGGATGGGGACGTGCTGCTCGCCGAGGTCGTCGCCGTGTCCGCCGCGGTCGGGGCCACGCGCGCGCGGTCGGCCAAGTCCGCCGCGATCGCCGCGCTGCTGCGTGCCGCGGAGCCGGACGAGGTGCCGGCCGCGGCGTCGTGGCTCTCCGGGGAGCTGCGCCAGGGCCGCCTGGGCACGGGATGGCGCACGCTCGCCGGACTGGACGCCGGGCCCGCTGCGGAGCCCACGCTCGCGATCCGGCGGGTCGACGCCCTGCTCGACGACCTGGCCGCCACGTCGGGGGCCGGGTCCACCCGCCGCCGGGCCGAGCTGCTGGCCGAGCTGTTCGGCGCGGCCACCGCGGAGGAGCAGCGGTTCCTGCGCAGCCTGCTGGGCGGCGAGCTGCGCCAGGGCGCGCTGGAGGGCGTGATGCTGGAGGCGGTCGCGGCCGCCGCCGGGGTGCCCGCGGCCGACGTCCGGCGGGCGTTCATGCTGTCCGGCCGGCTGCCCGAGACCGCCGCCACGGCCCTGAGCGGCGGGGTGGAGGCGCTGCGCGCGGTCCGCCTGCGGGTGGGGCGCCCGGTCCGGCCGATGCTCGCCTCCCCCGGCAACTCCCTGGAGGCGGCGCTGGGCCCCGACGTCGTCGTCGAGCACAAGCTCGACGGCGCGCGCATCCAGGTGCACCGCGACGGCGACGAGGTGCGGGTCTGGACGCGCACGCTGCGCGAGGTCACGGCGGGCGTGCCGGAGCTGGTGGCGCGGGTGCGGGCGCTGCCCTGCCGCACCGCGATCCTCGACGGCGAGACCCTCGCCCTCGACGACGACGGCCGCCCGCGCGCGTTCCAGGACACGATGAGCCGCTTCGGCTCGGACGCCGACCCGGACGTCCTGCTCTCGCCGTTCTTCTTCGACCTGCTCCACCTCGACGGGCGCGACCTCGTCGACGAGCCGCTGCACGTCCGGCTCGACGCGCTCGCCGCCCTGCTGCCCCCGGAGCTGCGGATGCCCGGCACCCGCCGCCCCACCGCCGAGCAGGCCGCCGCCGTGCTCGACGACGCGCTCGCCGCCGGGCACGAGGGGGTGGTCGTCAAGGCGCTCGACGCGCCGTACGCCGCCGGGCGGCGCGGCCGGGCCTGGCAGAAGGTCAAGCCGGTGCACACGCTCGACCTCGTCGTGCTCGGCGCGGAGTGGGGGTACGGCCGGCGCACCGGGTCGCTGTCGAACATCCACCTCGGCGCCCGCGACCCGGACGGCGGCGAGCCGGTGATGGTGGGCAAGACGTTCAAGGGCATGACCGACGAGCTGCTGGCCTGGCAGACGGCCACGTTCCCGGCCTACGCCCGCGCGGAGGAGCGGGGCACGGTGTACCTGCGCCCGGAGCTCGTCGTGGAGATCGCGCTCGACGGCGCCCAGCGCAGCACCCGCTACCCCTGCGGGGTCGCCCTGCGCTTCGCCAGGGTGCTGCGCTACCGCCCGGACAAGACCGCGGCCGACGCGGACACCCTCGACGCCGTGCGGGCGCTGCTGACGGGGGGCGCGTAGCCCGGCGGGGTCCGCGCGAGCGCGTAGACTCCCGTCACCGTGCGCTTCCTCGACGGTCAGACGCCCCGGCACGACCTCACCTACGACGACGTGTTCCTCGTCCCCGGGCGGTCGTCGGTCACCTCCCGCTTCGACGTGGACCTGACCAGCCCCGACGGCTGCGGCGCCACGGTGCCCGTGGTCGCGGCGAACATGACGGCCGTCGCGGGCCGCCGGATGGCCGAGACGCTGGCCCGGCGCGGCGCGCTGACCGTCCTGCCGCAGGACGTCGCGCCCGAGGCGGTCGCCGAGATCGTCGCCTGGCTCAAGTCACGGCACCCGGTCTGGGACACCCCGCTCACGCTGGCCCCCGGCGACGCCGTGGCCGACGCGCTGAACCTGCTGCCCAAGCGGGCGCACGGGACCGTCGTGGTCGTCGACGAGGGGGGCCGCCCGGTCGGCACCGTCGACGAGGCGGCGTGCTCGGGCGTCGACCGCTTCACCCGGCTCGCCGACGTGCTCGACCCGGGCGCCCCGGTCGTGCCGATGGACACCGCGCCGCGCGAGGTGTTCGAGCGCGGCCGCCGCGTCGTGCTCGGGGTGGACGGCGAGGGGCGGCTCGCCGGGCTGCTGACCCCGCTCGGCGCACTGCGGGCGGAGGTCTACTCCCCCACGCTCGACGCGGCGGGGCGGCTGCGCACGGCGGCCGCGGTCGGGATCAACGGCGACGTCGCGGTGAAGGCGAAGGCGCTGCTCGACGGCGGGGTCGACGTGCTCGTCGTCGACACCGCGCACGGGCACCAGGAGAAGATGCTCGACGCGCTGGCCGCGGTGCGCGGCGTGGTCGGCGACTCCGGCGTGCCGGTGGTGGCGGGCAACGTCGTCACCGCGGCCGGGGTGCGCGACCTGGTGGCGGCGGGCGCCGACATCGTCAAGGTCGGCGTCGGGCCGGGCGCCATGTGCACCACGCGGATGATGACCGGCGTCGGGCGGCCGCAGTTCTCCGCCGTGCTCGAGTGCGCGGCGGCCGCGCGGGACCTGGGCCGCCACGTCTGGGCCGACGGCGGCGTCCGGCACCCGCGCGACGTGGCCCTGGCCCTGGCCGCGGGCGCGTCGGCGGTGATGATCGGGTCCTGGCTGGCCGGCACGTACGAGTCGCCGGGCGACCTGCTGCGCGACGAGGGCGGGCGGCCCTACAAGGAGTCGTTCGGCATGGCGTCCAAGCGGGCGGTGGGCGCGCGCACCCGGGGCGACGGCGGGTTCGACCGGGCCCGCAAGGCGCTGTTCGAGGAGGGCATCTCCTCGAGCCGGCAGCTGCTCGACCCGCAGCGCCCCGGGGTGGAGGACGTGCTCGACGGCATCTGCTCCGGCGTCCGCAGCGCGGCGACCTACGCGGGCGCCCGGACCCTCGACGAACTGCACGACCGGGCGCTCGTGGGCGTGCAGACCACGGCCGGCTTCACGGAGGGCACGCCGCACGGCCTGTGACCCCGGCCCCCTGTTGCAGGAAGGCCACCTTCACGCCACGAGCGTGCGTGAAGGTGGCCTTCCTGCAACGCGGGGGCTAGTGCTGCGGGCCCTCCAGCATCTCGGTCACCAGCGCGGCGATCGGGCTGCGCTCGGACCGCGTGAGGGTGACGTGGGCGAACAGCGGGTGGCCCTTGAGGTCCTCGATCACCGCCGCGATGCCGTCGTGCCGCCCGACCCGCAGGTTGTCGCGCTGCGCGACGTCGTGGGTGAGCACCACCCGGCTCGCCGTGCCCAGCCGGGACAGCACGGTGAGCAGGACGTTGCGCTCCAGCGACTGCGCCTCGTCGACGATGACGAAGCTGTCGTGCAGCGACCGGCCGCGGATGTGGGTGAGCGGGAGCACCTCCAACATGCCCCGGGCCATGACCTCCTGCATGACCGACTCGCTGACCAGGGCACCGAGGGTGTCGAAGACGGCCTGCGCCCAGGGCGCCATCTTCTCGCTCTCGCTGCCCGGCAGGTAGCCGAGCTCCTGCCCGCCGACCGCGTAGAGCGGCCGGAAGACGACGACCTTGCGGTGCTGCTGGCGCTCCAGCACCGCCTCGAGCCCCGCGCACAGCGCCAGCGCCGACTTCCCGGTGCCGGCCCGGCCGCCGAGGGAGACGATGCCGACGTCGGGGTCGAGCAGCAGGTCCAGCGC